>NZ_MAGO01000013.1 GCF_001687335.1 Dissulfuribacter thermophilus
CCCAAAGATATTTCAATTACCGCGAACTCGAACTTGAGAACGTACGCCTGAGGGAAACCATAAAAGAACAGGCCCAGTTCGATAATTTTATTGGCAAAAGTTCTGCCATGAAGGCGGTTTTTGATCTGATAAATACAGTGGCCCCAACAGATGTCCCAGTGCTTATTCGCGGTGAGAGTGGAACCGGTAAAGAGCTGGTAGCCAATGCGCTTCACAACCTGAGTGAGAGGAAGGATAAGCCATTTATAAAGATAAATTGTGCAGCCATCCCTGAAAATCTTCTTGAATCAGAGCTATTTGGTCATGAAAAGGGGGCCTTTACAGGAGCAGTGCAGGCCCGTAAAGGAAAATTTGAGGCTGCGGATGGTGGGACGATCTTCTTTGATGAAATTGGAGACATGCCACTTAGCCTGCAGGCAAAGCTTTTGAGGGTGTTAGAAGACCAGGAAATAACTAGGCTTGGAGGATATAAGAGCATAAAGGTAGACGTCAGGACGATATTCGCTACTGCCAAGGACCTGAAAGAGGCTATCAAAGAGGGGACTTTTAGGGAGGATTTGTTTTACAGGATAAATGTAGTGCCAATACACCTGCCTCCTCTAAGAGAGAGGGGTGAAGACATAACCGCTCTGATCGAACATTTTTTAAAGATATTTTCTCAGAAATACGGTAAGCAGGGGCTAGACATTTCTCCTGATGCATATAAGAGCCTTCTGGCCTACGATTATCCTGGAAACGTGAGGGAACTCAAGAATGCCATAGAGAGGGCGGTATTATTATCCACTGGAAGTCATATTCACGTAACCCATCTTCCCTCTGTATTTAGAAAGATGGCCGAGGACCTTCCCTGCATATCTGAAGATCTTCCATTGGAAGAGGGGGTAAAATGTTATGAAAGGCAGAGGATCCTCAAGGCCCTGGAGCAGACCAAAGGGAAAAAGATAGAGGCAGCTGCAAAGCTGGGAATAAGTCGTAAGGTCCTATGGAAAAAATTAAAAGAACTCAATATTGATATTTAGTAACAGCGCTGGAAGAAGATATAAACCTAAAATTTCATGACGAAATAAAATCCTCTAGCCTTCCTCCTTAACCATCGCCAAGGGGTGTGGTTACGCTCCCCATCTTTGGGTGAGTTAGAAGGTGCTCTCTCGGCCCTGCATAGGATGAGAGAGGTATTTTCACGGTAAATTATGCGCTTTAAATGCCTGAGAAAAGGATTTTTAAGGCGCTGCTCAATACGAGCGTTTATATCTCAGACATTTGAAGTCACAACGGGCTCGCAAGTTTACCGAATGGGCTTGTATTGTCGGGTACTTGAGCTACCTAAGTAAGTCTCTATGTACCATCCGCCTTGCATCTTCGACAAAGCTTTCGACCTGCATACTTTGGGATAAAAAGTCCTTTTATGTTCAGCTAGATTTCGCTAATAGCGTATCTTTTTTTATTAACTTCTCCCTAGTACTACCCCACTTATATATTAAAATCTTTTGGTTAAAAAAGAAAAAATTTTTCTTGTAATTTTTAAAAAAAGAAATATAACTTCATCATCTTAAAAATAAGATGTTTCTAAGACTAATCTCTTTGGGCCTTAATTTACAATAGGGAGGATGAAATGTTTTTAAGACTCTTGTTCATTATGGCTTTGCTCTGTTCAAATTTTTCTTTGGCCTTTGCTGAACAAAACGTTCAAAATACCGAAGGTGGTCTTCCTGAGTACTGTTTTGTAAAGAAGGTTTCTAAAAATGAAGCTCCTCTATTGGCTGAACTTTTAGTCAAGGCCACACTTACAGGCCGAAGGATTGTCTTTAAAAGTTTGGGTAAGATCAATAATCCAGAGCTTGGGGATAAAGGTTTTACCCCTGAATACTTCGAGAAGGAATTGCGAAAAAGTCTTTCTGCATTTGAGGCAAAATTGACCCAGGCACAGAAGGAAATATGGGAAGATTATATCGATGCCTCCAAAGAGGCGATATCTATCAATCAAGATAGAATCAATCTGAAGGGAGTAAAGTTTAAGTATTTTTTACCAGCTACGTGGGCTAGGCAGACAGCGTCTATCTTTCAGGCAAAAACAGGGATAATCATCAAGCAGGTAGCCTTAAAATACAGGCATCCATGTAACCGTCCAGATCCTTTTGAAATAAAGGCCTTATCGAAAATGAAAAAAAATGGGCTTAGTGAGTTTTCTGCTTGGTCTTCTTTGGGTTCTCAACTAGTTTATCGTTACATGGTTGCCATCAAAACAAAGGCCTTTTGTATGAAATGTCATGGTGGGCCCAAGGCTACAACAGATATTTTAGGTTTTAAAAAAGAAGGATACCAAATAGGCGAATTGCGTGGGGCAGTTAGTGTGGTAATTCCAGTAACAGCTTAGAATGTAGATAAAAACGGGGGCCGGAGTATTTCAATTTTGAGGTCACAAAACAAATAGCAATCTTTATCTCCGGCCTCTCAAGGGTGTACCTTTATTGAATTGAAAATCAAAAAATCTATGCAATTTTTAATTAACTGCTTCCAGATTTCCACTGTTCACAAAAGCTTAAGAATTCGTTCAATAGGGCTGTTCTGTTTTTTTTGCGATGCAGGACTATAAGTAACTTGCGTTGTAGCTTTAGAAAGGGGACTGGCAGACGAACTAACCATCCTTCCTCGATCTCTCTCCCAACGCTCAATGAGGAAAGGCATCCGATTCCTAGTCCAGACTCCACAGCCTTTTTTATGGCCTCGGTGTGTCCTAGTCTCATGAGAACATTAAACTGTCTTATTTGTTTGGTGATTTCTGACTCAAATATCTCTTCAGTACCTGAACCCTGTTCGCGTACTATCCATTTGGCCTCTTCCAAATCCCGCTTGGTAAGCTCGCTTTTCTTGCACAGTGGGTCACGAGGACCTGCGATCACCACTAGTTCGTCATCGAGCCATGGAATGGTTTCTATTTCTTTATGATGGGAATAGCCCTCTATGAAACCAATGTCATAGTCACCTGAAAGGATGCCCTTCTCAACCTGCTCTGTGTTGCCCACCTGAAGGGTAGGCACAATATTAGGATACTTATTAACAAAGGCTCCCAGTAAATATGGCAATAGGTAGTTGCCAATGGTAGTGCTTGCAGACACCTTTAGTTCTCCGGCTATGGAACCGCCTGTTTCTGTTAGCAATGTTTCGACGTTCTTGACCTGCCGAAGTATCTCAGTAGCATGGGGTAATAGGAGTCTTCCCCTGTCATTTAGGACTAATCGTCGACCAAGCCGGTCAAAAAGTGGCGTTCCAAACTGATGTTCCAGTTCTGATATTGCCATACTAATTGCTGATTGGGTGAGAAAGAGTCTCTTACTGGCCTTAGTAACATGTTGAGTCTGTGCTACTGCCAAGAAGATTTCCAACTGTCTTAGGGTAATTGCCATAATTTAAACTCCATTATCAAATGAATTGAATGAAAAAATAGAAATTATAAATTGGACTTTTTGATCTGTGCAACATATTTTGTTTTTAGAGACTAAAAAAATAAGATTACTTATTTTAGTACCCCGGGGGAGACAAGACAACACTAAAGGCATGACATATAAATACAATGAATAGAGGTGAAGAAAATGGCTACAATTAATAAGATTCTGTTTGTTTGTCTCCTGTCAATTATTTTGACGTGTAGTCGATCTGTTGCACAGAATCTTAATGTTGACAGTAAAATATTGTCAACAGCTCAAGTGGAGAATGCCATTAAAAAAGGCATAGTTACTGTTATTGATGCTCGAAATATTTCAGAAGAAGATTACTTGGACGAGCATCTTCCTGGTGCAATAAGATTGAACAACCATATGCTCACTCGGGTGGAGGGAAATGTCCCTGGGATGCTTCTTCCAGATCGAGAACTGGAAAAGGTCATTGCTAACGCAGGCCTGTCAGAGGATTCAAATGTGGTGGTTTATTCAGCAGGAGAGACTCCTAAGGACTGGGTAGATGCCGCACGTGTTATAGCAATACTTAACTATTCAGGTATTAAGAATACATTTTATATGGACGGAGGATTGGCCAAGTGGGATGCTGAGGAACGGCCGCTTGAAGAAGGTGCTGTTAGAGTGAACAGGACTAATTTCAAGATTCATCGTTTGGAAGATCAGCCGATATTCTGTGATTTGATCAAAGTAAAAGAAATTCTTGATGGAAAGGAGAGCGCCTATTTTATAGATGCTCGCAATCTGGATTACTTTAAAGGAAAAGATGCTGATCCCCGTCTTGTAAGGCATGGTCATATACCTGGTGCTATATTAATTCCTGTTTCGCTATTTGCTAAAAATGAAGGGGATTACTATACACTTAAACCTATGTCAGAGATTAAAGAGATTCTCAGGTCACATGGGCTCAGTCTTGATGATGGACGTCCGTGGATCAGTTACTGCAATACCGGACACCTGGCCTCTGGAATTTGGTTTGTTGCCAATTACTATCTTCGTAAGGGATCGGTGTGGATTTATGATGGCTCCATGGCTCAGTATGCTAGGACTAAATTAGCCGTTCTAAAGGATAGTGCCTGGAGCGGTCATCAAAGATTGGCAAAGTGTAATATAGAGTTACACGATAAAAAGATAGGAGTATTGAGTAGATATTAAAGTGCCTGAGGCTAGTCGCTGTATTCGAGTGGAGTAGCATTGTACATAATGCTAAATTAAGCAGTTCATGTAAAGCTCTCCGAATTTTTAGACACAATTTTCGACAAATATTATTGATAGTATCAAAAGGTAGTTGTCTGTAACCCACTTCAAAGGGCTGTCAAGGGCAAGCCCTCAGGGTGCGTCCTTGGCGCATCCTTGACAGCCCTTTTACATATATATTGAACCTGAGGGTGCTGACGGCGAAGGGATGCCGACGTTTTTCACCCCCTGCAAAGGGACTGTAGATGAGTATGAGGAAGAGAATTTAAGTAGATCCTATTCCAAAGGCAAAAAAAGATAGTAGTTGCCATTAGGCAGACTCCAAGGATTCGTTAAATAGAGGACCGAAAGACTTTTACCTGATCCGGTAGTAAATGCCTTAAAAATAAGAAGTGGCGAAATAGGAGAAAGGGCTATCTAGATAAATGTGCCAAACAATAATTTAATAAAGAAAGGAGGTGATATAGGTGGAGAGATAGGGGAGAAGATTAAAAAAAGAATAAAGAAATTAAAAACATGTAAAGGAGGATAATTCATGAAAAACTGCAAAAGTATTAATATATTAGTCTTATGCATAATGATGTGTGCAACTGTCTTTACACCGAGATTTGTAAGGGCTGAAGAGGCAAAACCTAGTGTAGATGCCTCTCTTACCCTAACAAGCCAATATATATGGAGAGGCTATGAACGCTCAAAAGACAGTCTTGTGGTACAACCCTATTTTGGATTGAACTACAAGGGCTTTGGGGCAAGTATATGGCAAAATATAGACACTAATCCCTATGATACAACCCTTGAGAATCTGAATGAAACAGACTTTAAACTATCATATGATACTGAAATTAATGGTGTTTCTGTTGGTGCAGGGTGGATTTGGTATGCACTTCCCGGCACTGACGATAGCCATGAAGTGTACGTAACCGCTGGGTTAAATATGTTCTTAAACCCAAGACTTACTATTTACAGGGAAGTTGCCCACGCACCCAGCACATATATTACACTTGGCATCTCCCATTCTTTTGCATTGCCATGGAGAAATGCCAGCCTGGATATGGGGTTGCAGGGAAGCTATCTCATCTCAAGTGACAATGGCGTTTATGCAGACCCCAATGATCCTAGGGATGAGTACAATAATTTCCATGATGGTCTTGCATCCATATCACTAAATATTCCTGTGGCAAAATATATATCGGTTTCCCCAGAACTTTACTGGTCTTTTCCTCTCAGTAGTGATGCTGCAGATGATATGCAAGCACACAATGCAGATCACGCAGGAAAGGACAATTTTGTTTATGGGGGCATAACAGTAAATCTCTCTTTTTAAGCTAGGGATATTCAACTTAATTCTTTGGGCGCCTGAGGCGCCCAAAGATACATTTTTGTAAACTAAAAATAAGTCAGCTTTTAAAAATTCCTCTCCAACTAACTCGAATCCTACCAATTTTAAATTTATTTCCTTAAGAGTCTCACTATCATACCAGCAATGACTTTTAGATTGTTTGACAATGAGTCCCAAAGACCGGAGGGAGTCGTTATTTAAAAAGTGTCTTATATTGTTCCTAGTATGTTCCTATTTCGGAACAAAAAAAGGTAAAAACGTTCCTATTTGGTAACATAAAAAAATCCACAGCTCCGATTTTTTTGAATAACACTTTTTGTTTATTCTCTTATAAAGGGGAGGATGAACTCCTATTTTTTTTGTCGTTTCTGTAAATGCATAAAATCACAAGTAGTTATTTATGAAATTCGAGTTCTTTTTTGCTCAAAAGTCCTGTTCCCTAATTTGTAATTAGTCTTTCTCATTAGATTGAATCTTTGGGCACATGTTTTGCACTCGTCTTTATCAAAAATATTGATTATAAAATTCAAAAAAATTTTAAATTGAGCTGTGGAGGTGTTTATGATGAGTGGAAAATTAGGGCACAAATTGAGACAGATTTTGTAGTTAATCATCTAAAATATTTAATGATAAAAGTAAGTTATAGGTTAAATCTTCTGTTCCTTAAAAATGAAGACAAACCTAATGCTGTTTTTTAGTTATATGGTCAAATTAATTACGTCCTTCTTTATATCTTTTAGGCAGCTGCTGGACGAGGTTAGGGTGGGAGGGTTGTTTGTTGATGGTGCGAGATTTCGTTTTTTAAAGGCCATATTAGAAGATGAGCAGCTACTTAGGACATATAACGACCCAATACTATTTTACAAAGATGTCTTAATTACAAATCCTCGGCGTCACAAGGGGAGGCACTACCTTCAGCTGGTGGACTGGCCTCTGTTAGGGGGCGGTACTTATTCAGAGATAATGGCCAACATGGCTTTTTATTCGCTGGTTCTTACTCATCCCATTAGGACTAGTTTTAAAAAAATGATTAGGAGGTGAACTATGGAAGAGATCTAAAAAGAAAAAAGGGTTTGGCGAAAACACCATCACAAGAGGTGAATAAAATAAAAAAAAGGAGGTAACTCATGGAATACCTGTAAAAAAATGGAATTGATGATTTGGTAAAGATCTATCGTACCAATAGGTAGACGAAAAAATAAGGAGGTGAACTATGGAAAAGCTGAATAAGGAAATGACAGAAGGTATGGAAGAAACTCAACCTTGGGATCCTATTGAGGGAAAGTTGGTAAAATATTCTGTGATTTCGGGAGTAATCTCATTGGTTGTCTTAGGCATACTGATAAACACCTTTTTATTAAAATAGAAGGGGAGTGATAGCATGACTGACAAACGCAAATGGTATGACGGTATGTTCAGTACCGAGGATTGGTGGGCCTTTTGGTTGGGGGGCTTTTTTGTAATTTTAGGGATTTTGGCCGCAGTTACCCACTTACCTTTGACAGGATGGATTGTAAAATTCAAAGGCTGGGTGGATATTTCACATGCTTTCGGCTCAGCACAAAAAGGGCTCATGGGGCCTTGGGCCAGTCTTATTGTATCCTACATAATTTTTACCGCTGTCACAGCGGCTGCAGCCGCTATTATGAAATGGAATGTTAAGGATTATATAGCGGCATGGACTATTATTTTTGTATTGACAGTTGTTGCATACATAATTGGTAAACACGCTTATATCAGTGCGCCCGCCACCAAATGGCACAAATTTGGCCTAGAAAGTGGACTTCAGCTCGGAGGAGCTTATTACATCTTTGCTTTGGTAATTGGTCTCATTATCGGAAACTTTGCTCCAAAAAGTTTTATAGATTTCATGAAGAAAGGAGCAAGGCCAGAATGGTTTATCAAGATAGCTATTGTCTGTTTGGGAGCCAAGCTTGGAGTTAAGGCCTTGGAGAGTGCCCACTTTGCAGCTCACCTTATTATCTCCGGTATTTGTGCCACGATCGCAGGCTATCTCCTTTACTGGCCCCTCGCTTATTTGCTGTTGCGTCGGGGATTTGGCTATTCACGCGAATGGTCGGCCTGTTTTGCTTCTGCAAGCTCCATCTGTGGAGTCTCGGCTGCTATCGCAACTGCCGGTGCTGTTAGAGCTAAGCCGATTATCCCAGTTCTGCTTTCCACCTTGGTAGTAGTTTACGCTACAGTTCAGCTCATTCTCTATCCCCCCATTCTCACCAAATTTTTACTTCATGAGCCTATTGTAGCAGGGTCTAGCCTAGGATTGGCAATTAAAACTGACGGTGCCGATGCGGCTTCTGGAGCTATTTTAGATGAACTTATGCGTTCTGCGGCCCAACTCAAACTAGGCGTGATCTGGGAAGAAGGGTGGATTACCCTTTCGTCCATCATGACCAAGATTTGGATAGATATGTTTATCGGTCTTTGGGCCTTTATCCTGGCTGTTATTTGGGTGGCCTACTTTGAAAAACGTAAGGCCGGGGAAAAGATTCCTAAGATTGAAATCTGGTTCCGCTTTCCAAAGTTTGTCTTGGGTTACTTCTTTGCAATGTTGATCGTAATGATTCTGGGCTTTGGAAATATTGTACCAGTTAAAGATCTCATTGCCGGTGTAAAGCCGGTTGAGGGCGCTCTTAGGCATCTTTTCTTCTTACTTACCTTTACAAGTATTGGTATTGTGACAGACTTCCGCGAACTTAGGAAAGCCGGTTTAGGTAAACTTGCTGTTGCTTATGGTCTGGTGATTTTCTGTATTGTTACCCCGTTGGCACTCCTTATTGCCTGGGTGTTCCATCACGGCATGATGCCTCCAGTAGTTAAAAACATGATAGGAGGGTAGAGTGCAAAAAAGAATAGCCGTAGCCCTTGACTTCAAGGAAGGTCTCTGGCGGGCAAGGCTAGGGAAAGAGGAAATATGTTCCAAAAGTCTGGATGGGCTTAAAAATGGTCTTGCCCACCATTTTCAAAAAACTGGACTTCGGGGCAATGTTGAAGTAACGGTGAGTTACGACTGGCAAAAATTGCCTCAATGGTTATGGCAATATCAGAGTTATTATTTTGAAAGGGTTTGGAGCTTACAAGTCTAAAAAAGATGATGGAAGTAGGGTGATTGAGGTCATCGATAAACAAAGAGATCAATCCAGTAAATGGGATTTTAAGGATCTCTTGAAGAGCTAAATAATAGTTGGAGGCGAGCCAAAGTGCCCGCCTCCAACTATTATCTGCTTAATCCCTCCTCATTTAGTTAGTTGGTCTTTTTTTAGAGTATTTTTTCAGGTCTTTTCTTCAAGGTTCAACCACACAACTTTTATAATCCAGATTTTTATTTCAGATGGAAGATTTGTCGGTTATCTTTATCCCAAATTATGCATTTTGACTACCTGCTTGCATCTTCGGCAAGGCTTTGGAGCATCATAATCTGGATTAATGGAGTCCATACTGAGAGGGATAGTCAGTCATTCTAATCCCTTTTTCAGGCGAATTTTTCCGATAAAACTGTATTTTATGTAAAAGATAGTTTTCTATACAGTAAAGGTAGATCCAAATTGGAGACTCTAACTACTTGTTATTGTCTAATTTTAAGTTATTTACAAACGAATAAAAAAGAACTATTAAAGACGATTTCAAAAAAAATAAAAAATATTATAGAGGAATCTAATGAGAGATATAAATCCAAGAGATTTGTGGGCCTTAAATAGGACTATTTTGGCACTTTGTAGAACTTCTATCTCAATGATAGTATTGGGATTTGTAATAAAAAAATTTGATTTTTTTCTTGAGGAAATTTCATCAAATTTACTGAAGATTTCATCAAAAGATATTTATCAAAGTGAGGCTTTATACCACTATATGGGTTTATCGACAACGCTGGCAGGTATTGTATTATGTATCTATACGATTTTTTATTATAAGAGGCAGCTAAAACTATTAAAAGAAGGTAAGGCACATGACGATGAATATTTGTTTTATGCTATTAGTTTATTCATCATGGTATTGGGTGTAGCGTTATTTGGAGGAATGCTTTTTCTATAAGGAGAAGATGATGGATATTAAATCATTGGGGAATAAAAATATAACTGAAGTAGTCAGGATTTTTTACATCTAACTGGTTTACTCTAAATATGACTACCAGGACTTTTTGTGTTATATTTTGACGCATACAAAAGTGAATACATTAGTTGTACCATTAGCTATTTATAAAATTAATAGCCATGATTGGTTTTACTTTTTAAGGTGTTAATACTAAATTTTGGTAAGTTTTAAAGGACATTGCTATCTGTTTTACGGATACCAGTGGTTGAAAAAGACTGTAATTTTGTATAATCTGAAGAGGATATAATGAAACAAACTAGAAAAATAAAATTAGGATAAACTAACAAAATACATTAGAGGTAGATCCATTTTTAAATATACGCACTCAAGTTATTTAAGGACAAAAAATGAAGGGAACAACAATGAAAGATCAGAATAGCACCATTCCATCTAAAGAACAGTCCAAAAAAAACAGTGATCATCATACATTAAAGTGGCTAATCTTTGTAATGCTTTTTGGTTTTATTAGTATCTATTCCTTTTTCATTAAGGATCTTACAGTGGTTGTAGCTAAAGGAAAAATCGTTTCTCAGAATTACGATAAGATTATTGAACATCCAAAAGGTGGATTTGTTGCCAAACTTTACGTTAAGGAAGGAGAATTTGTTAAAAAGGATACTCCACTTATCGTACTAGATCATACAGAAACTGATAAGCAACTGCAAACTGCCATTAATGAATATGATGAGTATTTTATAAAAAAAGTACGATATGAAGCAGAAGCTAAACTGTCAAGAACGGTAGATTTTCAAGATATAAAAAATAAATTTATGGATAAGTCGCGAGCTGATGCTTTAATAGCAAAGGAACGCAAACTTTTTGAAACAGAAAAAAAATTACTTAAGGCGAAGATTAGATCTATAAAAGATCAAAACCATGCACTAGAAGAAAAAATTCAAGGATTGCAACAAGTTGTTTTATCTGATCATCATCAATTGCAGTCTTACAAAGAAGAGTTGGCAAAATATAAAAAGCTTTATAAAAAAAATATGGTAAGTCAGTTGGTTATATTTGATCTTGAGCGAAAAATTAATAAATTTGAAGCATCAATTGCTAAAGCACAATCTCAGATTGATGAAGCTTCAAAAAAAATTCAGGCCAATAATAGTTTAATTAAATTTTATAAACTTGAGTATATTCATCGTGCACAGGAAGAAGTTAAAAAGATTGGTATCAAACTTGTCGCACTACGAAGTAAGATAGAAGCTTTGCGTCATATTAACGAATTGGCCATTCTCAAGGCGCCAGAAGATGGTATTGTAATGGATATGCGCGTCCATGCTATCGGTGAAGTGGTCGATCCTCATCAACCAATTATGACTATTGCATCAACACAATTTGTTATGGTTGAAGCTTATATTCAACCAATTGATATCGATAAAGTTCAAATCGGACAAAAAGCTTCTATTCTTTTCCCAACTTATGCTGTTCATTCACATGTACCTATAGAAGGAAAGATAGTCTACATATCACCAGACGTCTTACCTAAGAAAAACTTATATAAAATTCTTGTAGAAATCACGGGTAAAGGAATGGAAACAATCAAAAAGAACAACATGCATATTGTTCCAGGCTTACAGCCAGCAGTAGTCTATATAAATACATATAAACATTAATTTTTAGAAAATATTAAAGGGGTATTCAATGAATATTAAATTCATCATTGTATTAGTAGTTGTGTTGTTTTCTCATCCAGCTTTGGCACAACAATCGTTATTTAGTTTGAAATCTTTGTGTGAAATGGGTTCTCAAAAAAATCCTAGTATTAAGGCATTAGACTATCGTATTCTTGCAAGTAAATATCATTATAAACAAGCTACTGATAAATATAAGCCCCATATTACTTTTAGAGGAAACGTAGGATATGAACAATATGACAATAAATTTTCGTCTCAAACACTTTCATATAAAAGAGGATTGTATGAATACTTTGTTGATCTAAAACAACCAATTTATGAACCTCAAATTATAAACTCTATTACTGATGCAAAATTGAAGCTGAAACTTTCTCGATTGGAAAAAGAAGATAGAAGGGCAAAGCTAATTGTCCAGATTGCTAAAACAGCTATTGAATTGATTCGGCTAAATCAAATTAAAGTTATCACAGAAAAGAAGAAAAAAATGTATCAAAATTTGTTAGAGATTACTCAAGCAAAGTACGATATTAGATATTCCGATAAACCAACTCTATTTCAGGCAAAGGCGCAATTAAAGAAAGTGCAGAGTGATTTAGTTAATATTAATCAAATATACCGATTTACATTAAATCAATTAAAATCTCTTGTGAATACCTCAGAAATATCCGAAAAATACTTTAAAAAGTCATTTCATATTAATCCTGAAGAACTTGTAGAATACTTTAATCCTGATTTGTATAACTCGCAAAAAAAGAAAATTGATCAAAATACTCAAATTGGTATTTATAAACTTTACTTGGATATTGCAAAAAATAACATTCAAAAACAAAAAATTAAACACTATCCAACAGTTAATTTGGATCTGAGCTATGGAAATTCTCAAGAAGAAAGTGCTATTAAACGTCGAAATTCTTACACATTTATGTTCCAATTACAGTTCCCAATTTATCAAGGTGGAGAGATATCTGATCAGGTTCATAAAGCAAGATGGCTTTATGAGGCAGCAAAAGAAGACTATAAAAATGTTCGCTTAAAAAGTAATGTTTCCTTCGAAACCGATTGGAAGCAAATTATCTCAAGTATCAGTACGATTAATTCAACAATTGCTGCAGTAAAAGCTGCGAAAGTATATCTTGATACAACAATAGAATCATTCCGAAATGGAATTAAAAATTTGACAGACGTTCAGCTTGCAGAAGCAAGTTATTATAACGCCAAAGTGCAGCTAATCAATGCAGAAGCAACTATGCTTCAATCGCTTACCGATCTTTATTACTATATTGCCATGGCAAATTGTGACACAATTGGCAAATTCGAATCAAAATATCTTCAATAAGGTATGTGTTAACGTAGAGGAGTAACTATGAGTTTAAAACCTTTCGCTAACAAAGAGTTAAAGAAAATCATTCGCAACTTTACTCCTAACTGGTTTACTGTAAACATGGGAACGGGGATATCCTTTCTGACATTATTCAACATCAGAGCTGATCTATTTCCGGGGGAATTGCTATTGGGCCAAGTTATTTGGTTTGTAGATATCTTTTTCTTCGTACTATTTTCCTTCTTATTTATATATAGAATGATACTTTTCCCTGATACTATAAAACCTATGCTTCAACATCCTGTTCAATCTATGTTTTTAGGAGCCATTCCCATGGCACTGGTACCGGTTCTCGAGGGCTTCGCTATTTTTGGACCGTCGTTTTTGGGAGAACAAGCAATCAATATTGCATTATTTCTATGGTGGATTGATGTAATTCTCGCCGTTGGAGTTGGTTGGCTTTTACCTTATTTAATGTCTACTACACAAGAAAAGCATAAACTTGAAAATATGACAGCAGTATGGCTTTTGCCAATTGTAGCTTCAGAGGTTACTGCTTCAGCCGGAGGGGTACTTGCTCCATATTTTAGCGGAGAGACTGCCAAAACTATTATAATTGTCAGTTATGTTTTATGGACATTTTCTGTACCATTAGCATTTTCTATTTTAGTTATTTTGTTTTTGAGACTTGCCACACATAAACTTCCGCATAGAGCAATGGCAACTACTAGCTGGCTACCACTGGGACCACTTGGAACAGGTTCATTGGGAATGCTTCTCTTAGGTAGTGCAACTAAAGCAACATATATAGGTATTTATATTTCTCAAATTTCTGATTTCTTGGCTTCCTTCGGGTTTATTACAGGACTCTTGCTATGGGGTTATGGTTTATGGTGGTACGTTATGGCTTGGCTTTTTACTATTAAGTACTTTAATGAAGGATTACCTTTTAATATGGGGTGGTGGGGGTTTACTTTCCCAGTTGGTGTATTTACAGCTGCAACATTTCAACTTTGGAGAGTAACTGATTATACAATATTTGAAATTCTTGGACTAATTTTCTCCTTCCAGTTAATTATCTTTTGGATACTTGTTTTTACTAAAACGCTTAAAGGAATGTGGTCTGGATATCTTTTCCAAGCACCATGTTTATCTAAAGAAACTGGATTACCGAAACCTCTAGAAGATTGTAATAAGGTAAATAATTAACCCAAATTATGCAGTTCTCAAGTTTGCCGAAATGATATCTTCATTGAAGATAAAGTCTGTACCATGAAGACCGCATCAAGTTTGATGCAAGTCAGTTGCAATGGTTGGTCAGAGCGCTAAGAGGGTAGGAGCCAAGTCAACTAGATTTTCCATTTGAACTTTGGATGTTGACAATGGTGAAAGAACTGATTTTTTTGGAAGTTTGGTGCGCGTTTAAGCGAGGTATCAGTAGGTCGCATTTTAAAGCCCCTCGGTTTTAGTCCTCAGAGATCTCTTATTTGAAGCCAGATGAGTAAGTTTGGAACCATGTAAAGCGCAAAGTCAGTCGGTCATTGGCGGTATCAAAAGAGCATTTGAAGGATAGAGCAATGGGAGTCCTCAGATCGTTGCAGAAGAAGGCGGTATTGATTCGTCCATTCTTCAAACCTTCCTTATATTGTTATACAATGGCATAATCACTGGCTTTACTTTTATAGATATTAATAAATACTAGATTTTTGCATTGAATTTTTAGAGGTATGCACAAATTTTTTACTAAGTAGGGGGACAGCATGATCAATAAACTGTGGGAAATTATAAGGACATTAAGGGCACCAGATGGTTGCCCTTGGGACAGAGAACAGACTCCTCAGTCCGTAAAAAAATACCTCTTGGAAGAGACTTGTGAATTACTAGATGCCATTGATAGCGGGAGTTCACACGAGGTCAAGGAGGAACTTGGAGACCTCCTCTTTATGCTTCTTTTTTTGGCATTTATGTATGAAGAACAGGAAGAGGGATTTCTTGAGGGGGCCGTTAGTCATGTAAGAGATAAAATGATCAGGAGACACCCTCATATCTTTGGTGTGACAACCGTATCCAGTGCCAATGAAGTCAAACAGAATTGGCAGGCCATAAAGGCTGAGGAGGCAAAGTCAAAAGGAAAGAGACCAAGTGTTCTCGGAGAAATTCCCAGGTCACTTCCCTCCCTACAACGTGCGTACAGGTTGGGAGAGAGGGCTTCGAGGGTAGGGTTTGACTGGAAAGATGTAAAAGGAGTCATGGAAAAATTTGAGGAGGAAAGACTCGAATTTGAGAAGGCCCTAGCCACTGCCAATCGAGACCATGTGGAAGAGGAGCTTGGAGACATTCTTTTTACAATTGCTAATCTTGCCAGGCACCTTGGCATCAATCCAGAAGAGGCCCTTTTTAAGACCACACGCCGCTTTGAAGATCGTTTTAAACGTATGGAAGATGAATTTAGAAAGAAAGATATTGACTTAGAAGATGCAGATATTGAGCTTATGGACGAGGTGTGGGCAAGAGTCAAGAAAGATTAAAATGTTTTGGATTGATACGTACCTCATAGACAGGGGCTTTGTGAAGGGCCTTTAAGTGATTCGGAAGCATATTCAAGGATGTCCTAAGTCGTTGCCTTGCATCTTCAATGGCGAAGGCACTATTAACTACTTTCCCCTGTTCGACGATAGGCTTGAGTAGGCACTTGGCAGTGGCTGATGTGTTCATAGTCTTATCACAAAGGACTAGTTCGTCGAAGATCATGCCTCCATTTTCGTCAAAGTGCCTTATTACCTGTTTTTGGCCAGGAAGGGTTGCCTTGCCCTTGGAGCGTTTAAAGGTCTTTTTACCCGAATATTCAACGAGTTTGTAGGCACAGTTTAAATAAGGTACATCTACTGAAGTGACCACTCTTGTCCCTACTCCAAAACCGTCAATTGGGGCATTGGATTCTACCAATCTTGCCACTGAATATTCGTCGAGGTCACCGCTGGCAATTATTTTGATGTCGTTATAACCGGCTTCATCAAGAAGCAGTCTTGCCATGCGTGATTCCTCAGAAAGGTCTCCGCTATCTATCCTAATTCCAAAGGGATTAATGCCTTCCTTTTTTAGTATTTGAGTGGCCTTAATAGCAGTCTCTACTCCCTGTTTCACATCGTATGTATCTACAAGGAAAATTGGCCTCTGGGGGTAGGTCCTTGCAAAGTTTAAGAATGCCTCAAGCTCGTTTCTATGGGCCTGAATATATGAGTGTGCCATGGTCCCAAATATTGGGATACCGTAGAGTTTTCCAGCAAGTACTGTAGACGTGCCATTAAAGCCGCCTATGTATGATGACTTGGCTGCCAAAAGTCCTGCCTCGCCTCCGTGGGCACGTCTGAGTCCAAAATCTACAACGGTTTTTCCTCTTGAAGCCAATGAAACTCTGGCCGCTTTACTGGTGATGAGGATCGAGTACTGTAGGACATTTATTATCCTTGTCTCAAGGAGTTGTGCTAGTGGAAGAGGGGCTTTTACCTGGAGAACTGGTTCCATGGGGAAGAAGACAGTACCTTCGTCCATGGCATAAACGTCACCTTTAAATTGTAGTTCGGAGAGATATTCAAGAAAATCTTTGTTAAATAGGCCTGTTGATTCCAGGAATTTTAGGTCTTCTGAGGAAAAACTGAAATTTTTTAAAAAATTGATGATTTCTTGAATCCCAGAGGCTACAAGAAAATTTCTTTCCGCAGGTAATTCTCTGACAAAAAACTCAAAGCAGGCCGTACCCGTAAGGCCCTTCTCTACATATACCTGGGCCATTGTGAGCTGATAGAGATCTGTTAATAGGGGAGAATCAAATGAATTCTGCACCATTTTTTTCCATTTCTTCTATGGCCTTTTTTGAATCCCCGGGGTTTACATCAACCCCCCTTATTGCTGATCTAATCACTACGACTTCAAACCCAAGTTTAAGGGCATCGATTACAGTGGCTTTAACACAATAGTCAGTGGCAAGTCCTCCAATATAAAGTCGGTTTATAGACATCTTTGTGAGCAGAGGACCGAGATCTGTTCCCTCAAATCCTGAATAGGCATCTTTGTTGGGATCAGTTCCCTTGGATATGATTATGGCTGATTTGGGCAATGCCAGGGTGTTTGGAAACTCTGCCCCATGGGATTCCTGGATGCAGTGGGGCGGCCAAATCCCACCGTAATCCTTAAAAGATGTATGATTTGGGGGATGCCAGTCCCTCGTGGCAAATATGGGTAAATCCTTGGCAGACACTCTTTCAATCCACTGATTTAATTCTGGGATCACCTTGTTACCTTCTGGGACCGGAAGGGCTCCAGAATCAAGAAAGTCGTTTTGAACGTCTACTATTAAAAGGGCATCGTGATCTTTTATGGCTAAATGAGACACTAAAAAACTCCTTTTCTCTTATTTTTGTGTACCTAAGTTAAACTAATGATCCACAGACCTATTAAGATGGATACAGATATATTACTCTCTGGCCAATGGGCCGAAAAAAGTGCCTCGTTTAAAGATCCAAATGAATCCTTAGGTTCCAAAATGATATATATAGTCTTATGAGTCTGCAAGAGTGTATTTGTATATTCATGTTTCGATCTAGCTAACAAAACAATCTGATGTCTCATTCATTAAATCCGGTCCAGGGTTGGCCTATTAAGATTTAATTTTCAAATGGGGCTTTACTTGATCAGAATATTCATTTATACTATTGATAATAGTTCTTAAAAAGGAGTTTTTATCATGTGTGTGGAAATTAAGATAACCTGTCAATGCGGTAAAAGAGATGCATTCTTTAATCTCAGGGACAATATACTGATTCCAGAAAGTATCAGTGCCTTATATTGTCCAGACTGTTCACAAGATATTCACTTTGATCCTATGACGATGTTAAACGATAATGGTTGGGTCATTCATTATGACATGGTACTTTCCCATGCACTCATTAAAGAAAAACTCGGTATTGATCCAGAAGAAGTGACTCCTGAATTTATTTTTGATAACGGGTACGCAACCTGGAGAGAAATGTATCCTGGAGAACAGGATGATATAAAAGAGGAGAAAGAAAAGATAGTAGCTATTTTAAAAGATGATCCAAAACGCTATTTCAAGGAGATGAGTCGGTGGGCAAATGCACGTATTGAAAGGCTCAAGAAAGAAGGGTGGAGAAGGGCGTTAATTGCCTAAAAATCTAGATTAATGAGACTCATAATCTATTAAAACTGCTACTACTTTTCCAATAAATATTTCTGCTTCCATCTTCAAAGGAATAAAAGGAGGTCGCGAATCAAACCATACATATATGTGGCCTCCTTTCTTCTTTCTAAACACTCCATGCATTCTTTCCCAGATGGGTTGAACCTTTATTGAGTCAAAAGATCCAAAGGGCACTTCTAATTTTTCTCGTTTTATCTTTTTAATTATTACCTTATCGAGGTGTTTTCCGTCTGTTGCACTAAGGGTGCACGACTCATGATTCTTGTCGCATGTAAAGCGATAGGCAAAAAGGATAGAGAATGGGTCAAAGACAGGAGGAGACGCATGCAGTTCTGGCATGGGTTCTGAATTCTTTTTGTAGGTGACTTTTTCTTCTTGTGGAGAATAATATACTAGGTCATGACGTTTATAGCGGCCTTCTCTGATTCTTTTTTCATAGATGGAAAAAGATGAGAAATCTTCTGGTACAACGGACTTAAAATAATCGCGTACCTTAAAAAAAAGATCAAAGGCGCGAATGCTTTTTGCGGTCATTTCAAGTAGATATGATTTGGTTTTGTGTTGGAGAGAAATTGTTCCTTCACCAACCTTTAAAAGCCCTTGCCACGAGATCCTGTATTTTAATCTTTCAAACTCAGGAGGTGAGGTTATAGTCTTAGTCGTGGTGGTGCTCGCATTTAAGATTGATGGGACAAAAAGGCCTATTAAAATAATGAGCAATACCACATAGTTTTGTAAGTGTTTATATGGAACCCCGTCGGCTTTGTTGTCTGGGCCCCGCCCAACAGAACTGCATCCATCAGGCCATATGAGCAGTATTGAGGGTGCCATGCGAGCGCTTACTGGTACGAGCTTTAGGATAAAGGAGCTTTGTCTGAGTTTAAGAGCAGTCAAAAAATTTTTCATTTGGTGGTTCTCTTTATATGATCGTAATTATATGTGCACTCTATAAGGAAGCAGCTCCCCTTGTAAAGGCCTTGGGACTCAGATCTTCGGAAAATTGGGGTAGGTTTAAGGTCTATGCCTCAGATGACATCCTTTTGGGTGTGACTGGTGTGGGTAGTCTGGCCTCTGCAATATTTACCTCAAAGCTCCTGGAGAGACTGGATGGAACCGTTGACTTCCTTATAAATGTGGGAAGTTGCGGGGTGACACCAATCGGTCAAGAACGATTTGCAATAGGGGATCTCATCCTCTGTCACACAGTGTCGGGTATAATGGGGAAACGTACATTTCATCCAGATATCTTCTTTCAACACCCATTTCAGGAGGGGAGCCTCATATCAAGCATCCAACCTGTAGCAAAGGGAGGAGAATCTCCATTTAAATTCCATGATTTAGTGGATATGGAGGCATATGGGATGTTAAGTGCATCAGAATATTTCCTCCCTCCTTCCAGAACCCATGTCCTTAAAGTGGTATTGGATGCCCTTTCACCGTCGAGCGTTACAGGAGATCAACTGACCCGACTTATAGAAGACAGGGTCAGAGAGCTCTTCGTCTTTTTAGAGAATATTCGGTGTGTCCTTTCAAAAATGCCTTTTCAAAAGAATCTTGGCGAAGAAATCAAAGGGCCTTTTACATCAATTATTCATAAAGCTGAAGAGCTTGGTTTTTCCAAGACCATGATTTCCCAATTAAAGGGGCTTTTGAGGTATGGACAATTAAATGACACAGCAAAAAGATATATTATAGAGACGTTTGAGGCAGAATCCATTGAGTCATTGCGCTCCAAGCGTCTTCAAAAACGCCTATTAAGAGAATTGAAAGATAGGCTTCAGACAATTCCAATCATTTTGAGTAGTAACTAAATGTTTAAGCGAATATATGTGGAAAAGGCTTTAGAGGATCACTCCTACGTGAAAGATTTGCTTGAAAAGAGGCGAGATAGTACGCCAAGTGTGATCATAAGCCACTATAAAGACGTCTTTTCAAGAGAAAGGCAAGAATATCATCTTCAAAAGGAGAGTCCCAGCCTCATACTCGCTGCCAAACGTCCTCCTTTTCTTTATAAGGGGTCAAAGAGGTGTAAGGCTCTAACAGATACCAATGGAGTCCAAAGAGATTTCTACGCCCTTCCTTTGATGAATTGCCCAATGAATTGTGAATATTGTTTTCTAAGGGGGATGTATCCCACTGGAAATATCGTATTTTTTGTGAATTTCAAAGAGATGTTTGAAGGTTTGCAGCATGATATTGACGAATATGAGGCACACTTTGTGGCCCTCTCCTATGAATCAGACCTCATTTTCTTAGACCCTGTACTGCACTGCCTTGATCCATGGCTTGACTTTGTAAGTGAGTGCCCTAGTACACTTTTTGAACTCAGGACCAAGGCAGGTATCTTAGGAAGTCTGTCGAATAGACCTCCATTGAAAAACCTCATTTTATCTTGGACCATTACTCCAAATGCAATTCAAAAGGCATTTGAAAGGGGTGCACCTCCTTTAAAGGCCCGTCTGAATGCTGCTAAAAGGGCTATTGAAATGGGGTGGAGGGTCAGACTCTGTATCGATCCAATCTTATATGTAGATGCCTGGGATAGGCATTATAGGGCGTGTATTGATGATGCATTTTCGCTCTTAGATCCAAAAGGCGTGGAAGAGGTCCAAGTCGGTATCTTTAGGATGGCAAAGGGGCATCTAAAAAAGGCCAGACAGCGATTTCCGTCATCCGCTCTTTTACACTATCCTTATGAATTAATAGATGATACCTTTTCATATCCTGAGGCCATTACATCCAAGTTGATTGAGGAAGTGAGAAGAATGCTTTTTCATTATGTAGATAAGAAAAAAATAAAAATTGTCGGCATGCAGGGATAAGGAGCATAGTGGGCCATAATGAAGGCATGTGTGATCACTGGTGCATCATCCGGAATAGGTCTTGAGCTGGCGAATCGTTTTTTAAAAAGGGGCTTTAAAGTCTACGGACTCTCTAGAGAACCTGATAAAGCCCCTATTAAAGATCAATCAAATTATGAACCTATAGCATGTGACCTAAGAAATAGAGAAGACATTCTAAGGGCCTCCAGGCGTGTACTTGAAGGAGAAAAGAGGGTTAAGGTGCTTATAAACAATGCGGGTATTGGCCATTTTGGCCATCATGACTCCCTTAGCCCTCTTCAAATAGAAGAGATGATAAACGTAAATCTCCTTGCCCCATGTTTGCTCACTCGGCTCTTTCTTGGAACTCTTCGTGCAAACAGAGGGCATATAGTCTTCATTTCCTCTGTAGCTGGCACTGGTCCAAGCCCAATGGGAGCCGTATATGGCGCAACAAAGGCGGGGCTCAGCCACTTTGCAAAGAGCATCTTTGAAGAAAATCGTAGGTCAGGTCTAAAGGTTCACACTATAACCCCAGATATTACCAATACCGCCTTTTTTGATTCCCTATCCTTTGGCCCCTTTATTAAAGACCCAGAATCCTATCTCGAGCCAGGGGACGTAGCCGATGCAGTGGAATTTGCATGTTTTTCAAGGGAACCTGTAGTGGTACAGGAGATTGTAATAAAACCACAGGTTTTCAAAATAGAAAAGAGACCTTAAAAAAGTTTTGAGTGTTGAGTTTTGAGTTGAAGGGGAAAAGCGTTTGGAAGAAGACTTGCCATTGTGCAACACGGATTTGGTAGCGACATGGGGGGCCACAAAGGCAATTAATGATCATGTGAGTGGTTGAACCAATGGATCTTTTTTACTATTCGAAGCGACCAATAATAGGTGCATATTATTATACTGGTTGGCATCCATTAAAAGAAAGGGAAAAACACCTTGGTCCAAATTGGACAGAATGGGAGCTCGTTCTCAATGCCCCACCTCGATTTGATGGCCACGACCAACCAAAGATCCCTCTTTTAGGGCCATACGATGATAGACGGCCTGAGACCCTTAGGTTACAACAGTCTCTTGCTAGGAGCTTTGGCATAGATTTTTTTTGCTTTGGGGCCTTTTGGTCAAGAGGAGAACGTTTTTTTGAAGCTCCTCTTGATGACGCCTTTTTGAAAAATGGGGGGGCAGAAGGCTTTCCCTTTTGCGTAATGTGGGCAAACAGGCTCCCTAGAAAGGTCCTTCCTGTAAAGATCAGGCCTAAAGAGGTCATCGAGGAATCGAGGAGGGTTACCACCGATATTGACGATTTTCTAAACCTCATAAAAACATTTGAAAAATTGTATTTCAGAAGACGAAATTATGTTAAATTTAAAGGGGCACCTCTTTTCCTCATCTTTGACAGCACTTTTTTCTTGAGAGAACTCGGAATAGACAGCGCAAGGACTGCCATACTAGAAGCAAAGAGGTATCTTGCTGCCTGTGGCTATGAAGGTGGGCTCTATATCATTGCTGTAAACCCTGTGCTCAATTCGTCAAAGGGCCAACCAGATTTTATGGCCTTATATAAGGAGGCAGGATTCGATGCCATAACCCATTATGTATTTCTTCCCCACTGGAAAGGGCCATATGTACAAGACTATGAAGAACTTATGATAGAAAGGTCCAGCCAGTGGCAGCTTTTTAGGGAGAGGTCAAACATGCCATATTTTCCAAGTGTTGCTACTGGATGGGATGCCACTCCAAGGGGCGCCATTTTTGAAAAGAAGCGTCCTAAACGTTATCCCTGGTGGCCTATAGTTTTAGGAAATAGCCCAGAACTCTTTTCAAAGTACCTTGTTAAGGCCTTAAAATTTTCTTTAAAGGAAAATCCTATTGGTCTTAGTTTCGTGGCCTCAATGAATGAATGGAGTGAAGGGCATTATCTTGAACCCTGTTCAAGATTTGGTTTTGGTTGGCTAAGAGGAGTTCTGGAGGCAAAACAGAGAATTGAAGGAGTTCATACCTCACTCAATAGATCTTGAGATAACAAATTATTGTGAAAATAATTGCCTGATGTGCCCAAGAGATGCAATTTTGCGTCCTAAGGGCATGATGGATAGAGTGGTCTTTGATCAAATAAAGGATTTTATACGGACATGGGATGCACTGGTCACTATTTCTGGTATGGGAGATCCCCTGTTACACCCAAGTTTATTTGAATATATTGAAAAATTGAATGATGAAGGCATTAAGAATGGCATTGTAATAAATCCACTGAGTCTCATAAAAAGAAAGGGCGCTTTAGAGGACTTAGCCAGGGTCAAACCAGGTGTAATCACTGTTTCATTTCCTAGCATAGTAAAGACAGTCTTTGAGTCACTGATACCAGGGGCATCTTTTGAAGACTCTGTAGAGCTGGTCAAGATATTACATGAACTTTCAAAGGCCAAGAGATTTGGTCTCAGGGTGTCTGGACTCCTTACAAGTATGAATTCCTCGGAACGAGGAGAATTTATTTCGTTTTGGAAGAAAAGAGGAATAAATGTTTGGGTAAGGAGGTGTCATTCAAGAGGAGGAAATTTAAAAAATGGACTCCCCTTGCGAGTAGCTTCAGAGCCCAATGGTATGTGTTGGCTCTTTAAAGTACATGCATTTTTTTCCTGGAACGGCGATATGCTTTCGTGCTGTCACGATTTAAAAGGGGAGACATCCATGATCAATGTACTTGAATCCAGGCAAGATGAGATCTTCAAGGTGAGGAGAATGGCTTTTTCAAGAAGGCCACACTTTGAGCTTTGCTCAAGATGTGATGAAGAACTAAAAAGTCCATCGGGTTCTCTCCTAAGGTCTTTTCAAAGGTTGAGTTTAGAAAAATGACCAGGACTCGGAGTATAAAATGAAGATATGGTTTTTTTATGCGGTGCTCTCATTGTTGTTATATGGTTTTTGGGGGTTTTTCCCAAAATTGGCGGTAAAAGAAATAAGCCCAGAAAGTGCCCTTGTCTATGAAATTGTAGGTGCCTTATGTGTTGGGATCACTACCATCCTTTTTATGGGATTTAAGGTCGATTTTAGCCCAAAAGGATTTTTGTTTGCGTTTCTTACAGGCATCTCTGGAATGGTAGGGACCCTATTTTTCTTTAAAGCCACTAAGGGAGGACCTGTCTCAGTTGTGGTGAGTCTAACAGCCCTCTATCCCCTCATCACAATAATCCTTGGTGCCATTTTTTTAAAAGAGCCCATAACATTTCGTCAGTTCGTGGGAATGGCAATAGCCCTTTTTGCAATTTATCTAATGAGCTCGTGAACGGACTATCCAATCCCTTGTTTTTTAAGATATATCCTAATAACTGAGAGGGCAGCTGGGGTAATCCCTGAAATCCTGGATGCCATTCCAAGAGTCTCTGGCCTGGCCTTTGAGAGTTTTTCCTTTACCTCTGTGGAAAGCCCTGGAATAGTCGAATAATCAAAGTCTGAGGGTATCTTAAGGGCTTCTAACTGTCTCAATTGTTCGATTTCGTGGATCTGGCGCTGTATGTATCCAGCATATTTTATCTCTGTCTCTACTTGGGAGAGGACTTCTTCATGAGAATCCTTAAGAAAAGTATATCTTTCCTTTACCTGATCGAGTCCGATTTCAGGCCTTTTTAGAAGTTCTCTTAGGCTAAGAGGTGTCTTAATTGGAGAGGAACCTAGGGATTCAATCCAGACATTTGTGTCGTGATCAGGATATAGACGTATTGAAGAGAGCTCTTTTAAAATTTTTTCGATGGCTTCCTTTTTCCTCTCAAATTTTCTCCAGGCATCATCGCCAACTAGACCAAGCTTTCTTCCTATTGGCATGAGCCTCAAATCAGCATTGTCTTCCCTTAAAAGGAGCCTATATTCAGCACGCGATGTGAACATCCTGTAGGGCTCTTTGGTCCCTTTGGTAACAAGGTCGTCAATAAGCACACCAATGTAGCCCTCTGAGCGTTTGATAACGAGTGGAGGCTCTTCTTTAACCTTTAGTGCGGCGTTTATACCGGCGATCAGGCCCTGTGCTCCTGCCTCTTCATAACCACTTGTGCCATTAATTTGGCCGGCAAAATAGAGTCCTTCCACAAGATGAGTCTCTAGGGTTGAACGAAGTTGCACTGGATCACTATAATCATATTCAATAGCATATCCTGGCCTCAGTATGACTGCATTTTCGAGTCCAGGGATAGAACGCACCATTTCAATCTGTATGTCAATTGGTAGGCTTGTGGAAATGCCGTTGGGGTAAACCTCTACAGTATCTCTTCCCTCAGGCTCCAAGAATATCTGGTGCCTTGGCCTCTCAGGGAAACGGTGTACCTTGTCCTCTATTGATGGACAATACCTTGCTCCAACCCCTTCTATAATCCCTGTAAATAGTGGAGAACGCTCAATTCCCTTTTTTATGATTGCGTGGGTCTTCTCTGTTGTGTATGTGATGTGACATGGGACCTGATCAACTGGTTTGGGATCTGAGCTAAATGAAAACAAGGGAGGAGGTGTATCCCCTGGCTGCATCTCGAGGTTCGTGTAGTCTATTGTATTTGCATGTAGCCTAGGGGTCGTCCCCGTCTTCAAACGGCCCATCTCAAAACCCAGATCTTTAATAGACTGTGAGAGCTTGTTTGAGGGTGGGTCGCCGAGCCTGCCAGCAGGAAAGTTGTGTAGTCCAATGTGAATGAGGCCTCTTAAAAATGTTCCTGTAGTGACAACAACGGTCTTGCCATGGATTTCTTGGCCAATGGTGGTTGTCACTCCATACACACGGCCTTCTTTTACCAGAAGGTGCGCCACCATTGCCTGAATGATGTCCAGATTCTCTTGTTGCTCTAGGACCTGTTTCATCCTAAGTCTATATAAAAGTCTATCTGCCTGGGCCCTCCTTGCCCTTACTGCAGGTCCCTTGGACATATTTAAGCGCCTGAACTGGATGCCGGTTTCATCGATATTTTTAGCCATCTCCCCTCCAAGGGCATCTATCTCCCGGACAAGATGCCCCTTGGCAAGACCACCAATAGCGGGATTACAGCTCATGGCACCGATTGCATCGAGGTTGATTGTGAGGATACAGGTCTTTACGCCGAGTCTGCTAGCAGCTAAAGCGGCTTCGCATCCGGCATGTCCAGCCCCGACTACTATTACATCATATTCCTTTGGATATATACTCATTGCTAAGTTTGAAGTCCGTTAAGAGTCTGTGAGAAGAAAGTTTTAATCCATTCTTAAAAAGACCGTCCTATGGTTTCTATGGAACCAAAGAAACTGAATCATTTTTACTCAAGAGAAAAGCGGCCGTATTCTCTAATTTAAAGAAATGGATTTCAAATAAAATTGGTGCCCGGGGCGAGACTCGAACTCGCACGGAGCAAAGCTCCAAGGGATTTTAAGTCCCTTGTGTCTACCAATTCCACCACCCGGGCTTGTGGGTTCCATAAATTACCCTAAAAAATTGTGTCTGAAAAGGCCCTCTTATAGGCTTTTAGAAAATTATTTGTAACCTGGTAGATTAAAACTGGTGCAGCTTCCTGTATCGCAGGAATGTTGTTTTACATTGGGACCTGTGGATTCAGCACGGGAAGAACCTTGTCCTCCACCAGCAACGGAAAAATTTGACGCACTCATAAGTTTATTACATTCAGGGCTCTGACACTTTGGGCACCGTACAGCCTCTAGTTCTTCTTTATTCATTATAAGGAGTTCAAACTCATAGTCGCAACTTTCACACTTAAATTCATGTATTGGCATTTTACATCCTCCTGAAAAGAAAATGTCTTTAGGATCAATGTTGTATTTAAGGATAAAATTGAACTTTACCTAAATTTTGCAAGGGGTTAAAGCTATGGTATTCGACTTTTTAAGTTTTGTCATGTCTTATTAGTCACATTGGTCCAAGGCTTTTGGTTATCTGGAGGGAGCGTAATTACATTTTCCTATAGGGGATTGCACTGGCCTGAGAGTGGAAATGAACAAAAAAAGGGAGGTGGTCAAGCCCCCTCCCTTTTTTTTATTTGCTATTATTTATACACCAATTAGAAGTAAACTTCAAAGGTCATGTAGAAGTTATCCATTCTATCCACAGGGGCAAACTGCTGGGCATTGAGCATATTGTCGAGGTCATCCATATCCACTGGTTTACCCATCCAGTTGCCGCTTCCTGTGTAGTCGATCCAGTAGTACTGATAGCCGAATCTCATGAAGGCCTTGCCGTATTTGCTAAGAGGTGTATCTGGTATATCCCAAATCCAGTAAACCTCAGCAACATCACCCCTTGTGGCAAGCTTGGACAAATACAGGTCATCAGCTGCAGGGGTAAAATTGATCCAGTAACGGGATCCATGGTTGTATTCAAGTCCGATCTTGCTGTTGAGCTGTTCAACTGGAATTCTGACTCCCACGTATGCAGCCCAGCCCCAGTGATTGTCATTTTCGCCAGGAGCATTCAAAAGACCTGGGAATAGGCCGGTTGGATCAACAAAATTGCTGTCAGTACGGCTGAGACCAGCACTGATGAAGTAATCAATTCCTCTGAATTTGTGCATAAAGACACCGCTTGCGTGGTAAATGTCTCCTACCTGATAGCCTTTAAAAAGGCCGTTTGTGAGGAAATCCATGTTGTTGAGGGCATTGTTTGGATCAGCGGGATTTACCACTAACAGTGAATAAAATTCCATATAATTGGGCACATCAGCTGCTCTGAAGAGCTGAATATTTGCAAACATTTCGCGGTCAGGATCGTTGATCACATCCCAGCTAATTCCATAGAGATCAGTATCATCTAAGCGATTGCCGCCGAACAAGTCATATGCATCACCGAATCCTGATTCATAACCTCTTCCGTAGCATACACGGATCTTACCAGGCCATGGATCGGTGTACATATATCCAATGGTAGCGCCGTCAAAGGTCCAGTCAACACCGAGGGCAACAGGTGTTGCATACCTCTTGTCATAGTTGTACTTGAGCTGAAGTGGTGGGCCATCAACTGTAGGCCTACGTCCTACTGAAATCCACATAGGTAGGCCAAATATGTTGGTGAAGTTGACATATGCCATTTCTACTCTGAGGGTGTTGTCATTTGGACGTCTAGAGATATTGGGATCCCAGATAAAGCCGTTCATCCCAAAGGGCACTGCTGTAACACTTGAAGTCTCCATGCCCCAGACCTTGTACATGGCAAGGCGACCTTTGAATTTAATGTTTTCAGTGGCCTTTACTTGGATGTTAAAGCGGAGTCTATTGGTATAGAGTGTATCATTTCTAATGTCTCTGCTGGAAAATTTTGCAGCATTGACGTCATTTGGATCGATTCCGGCTAGTTGAAATAGTCCGATTCTCGCCTCATCATTGAGGGCTCCCAGCATACTGAAGAGCGCTGCCTTTCTGGCCTCTTCGCCCAGCTGGTCCCATACGCCCATGAGTTGACCTAACTGGACCTGGAGATCCTGTGGCAGTGAAGCAAGAGCAGGTTGCATAGTGGTACCGAGGGTCTGAGCATCCATTGCTGAAAAGGTGTTCAAGGCAGAGCTGATTGGACTAAAGAGTAACTTACCATCCCAAAAGCCTTTTATATGTGCCCTTGTTGAATCCAGTCTAAATCTATAATCCCCAGAAAGATCAAAGCGGCCAGTACCATCTACTGCTACGCTTTCCATTTTCTCGGCAAGTTCTTCAACTGTATCTGCAACCTCTTCCTGTTCGTCCTGCTTTGCCTTTACTTCCTTGAGTTGTTGCTTTACCCTTTGGAGTTCTTTGCTAAGTTCCTCAATTCTTTGGAGCAATTCGTCTGTACTAGGAGCTGCAGCCCCTCCTCCAAAGGCCATTTGGGGAATGACTAAGCAGAAAAACAATACCCCAATGAGAAAATGTTTCATAAGTAACCCCTCCGTTTGATTTTGTTTTTTTGCAAGGAGTGACCTTGCATTTTTCACCCCAATGATCTAAAAGATTTTATGAAATCTTTCTCAAAGAAAGCTTAATTTAAAACTTTTATCTGTCAAGCATCTTTTTTTTTGATATTTGGCTATTTACATAGTGATAACGATAAGTTAGGTTTCATTAGTGTACTAATGAAAGTCTTTAGGTTTTTGAGGGAAATGGACTATATTTCAGTAAGAAAAAAGATTTGCAAAATATCTCAGTTACTTTACCACAGAGGCTTAATTTCAGGCGGCGATGGAAATGTGAGTATAAGAATAAAGGGTGTTGATAGAATTATCGTAACACCCAGTGGATACCATAAGGGACTCATGGAGCCTAATGACCTTGTAGTAGTAGATCATGAAGGACGTGTGTTATCTGGTCCTAAGCCAACCTCTGAATTGGAGCTTCACCTTAGGGTTTATGAAAGGCGTCCAGATGTGTTTGGTATAGTTCATGCTCATCCCCCATGGACGACTGCACTGTATCTCGCTGGAAAAGAGGTGAATGATCCTCCAATTCTAACCGAGGCACATGAGGTTATTGGCAAGGTCAGTGTAATTCCTTATGCTGCTCCTGGTTCCAAAGATCTTGCTGACAAGGTGGCTGATGCCCTCATGGATTCACGTGTGTGCGTTTTAATGAATCACGGGGTTGTAACATGTGGCTGTGATCTGATGGAAGCCTTTATGCTCATGGAGTCCCTAGAGAACTGTTCTAAGGTGACGGTTTTTACTCATCTTCTTGGAGGGCCTCAAAGTTTCATCAGTATACCTGAATCACCGTCCAAGAAATAGTCGCCATTGACTAGAAGGGGCATATTCATGCTGCCATGACCAAATGGAAGGTCAAAAACTACTGGGCAACTGAGAGAAGATAATCTATCTCTAAGTACGAACTTCATTGTCTCTACATCTTTATTGTCATTTCTTTTTCTTGGGGTAATGGTCCCAATTGCTACCCCATTGACTCTTTCAAAAATTCCCGCGTGTAAGAATTGAGAGAGAATTCTGTCTATTCTGTATGGGTCTTCATTGTGGTCTTCAAAGGCAATAATGGCATTGTCCCATTGTGGTTCAAGGGGTGTTCCAATAGATGTGCCAAGACATGTGAGATTGCCAACCACTAACTTCCCCTGTGATTTTCCTCCCTTAAGCGATTCACCATAAAGCTTTGGAAATTTATTAGAATGAAGGGCTAGACCAAGTGCCTTAATGGAATTCGTGTCGGTGTTTTTTAGGGTCGTTATAAGGGGACCATGTATTGATTGATATCCAAGTCTTGTTAAGGCTAAATGGAGGAACGTTAGATCACTGAAACCAACCACCATTGGTATGTTTTGGGGCAATTTCTCTTTAAGGAGTTTGGGTGTCCACCTTATAGCTCCATATCCTCCCCGTACTGCCCACAGCACGCTAATTCCATTTTTGGATATCAGTCTTAAAAAGGATTTGAATTGAAAATCTTCTTCATGGGCTAGAAAGGGAAGGCCTTTTGGTGGATATGGTAAAAGATCTTTGTGAACACAGAGTTCCACATATGGCAGGTATGTTTTTATAAGGTCGAGTTCCTCTTCAAGTAAATCTGATGGGCTAGATGGCCAAAATGGGATGGTCCTAAGGGTCCTTGACTCTGTCATTTTCAGCATTAGATTCTTCACAGCAAAATTCCTTTTTGGAGGTTGAACAAAAAGGACTATGACGCAAGGAAAAGATTATTACAAGATACTAGGTGTTTCAAAGGACGCTTCGCCAGAAGAAATAAAAAAGGCCTTTAGAAAGTTGGCTTTAAAATATCATCCCGACAGGCATAAAGGTGATAAGGAAGCAGAAGAAAGGTTTAAGGAAATCAATGAGGCCTACGCCGTCTTGAGTGATCCTGAAAAGAGGCGTCAGTATGATACCTTTGGAACCAATGAGTTCCACCAGCATTTTTCAAGGGAAGATATATTTAAAGACTTTGATTTTACCAACCTCTTTAAGGACCTAGGTATTGGCGGGGTAGGCTTTAGCAGGATTTTTTTCGGCGGAACAGGCCATGGATTTGGCCTTGATGACGTGTTCAGTCAGATCTTCGAAACCAATAGGGAAGGGGGATATGGCTTTACAGGGGATCCTTCATTTAAGTATGCAAACCCTAAAGGCCAGGACGTAGTCCTTGAACTCCCTTTGACTATTATGGAAATGGTCAGTGGCGGCAAGAAGATTATATCTCTTAGGACTGGAAACGCCCCAGAAAAGATTGCCGTCACAATACCAAAGGGCATTCAGCCTGGGAAGAAGATCAGGATCCCTGGAAAAGGTGCTGTTGGACCTGGAGGCAGAGGGGACCTATACCTGTTAGTTAAGCATGATCCCAATGAGCCGTACAAATTAGAAGGCCTTGATTGGGAACTTGAAAAGACCATTCCATTCTCAGAGGCGTGTCTTGGTACCAAAATAGAGGTCCCACTTTATGATGGATCAATTGTAAAACTAAAGGTGCCTCCTGGAACTCAATGCGGACAAAGATTAAGGATTAGAGGTAAGGGACTTCCTGGCAAATTTGGCGTAAAGGGTGATGGTTACGTAAAGATCAAAGTAGATGTACCAAAGCGACTGACTAGAGAACAAAAACGAGTTTTAGAAGAGTTGAAAAATGTTGGTCTATAGAGACGTAAACTGAATGTAGCCTATCTGAGTTTACCCCTACTGAGTTTAGACAGATCCATTATGCCCTGACAGAGCTTGTCAGGGCATAATCCTAGAATCTGCAGTGCAGCTTTGCCCCCTTTGTAGTGCATAATTTGGGGTTAAAGGTCTTTGAGACCCACTGACTTTATATATTTTTTTACTTCATCGACATTTGGAGGCAAAACCTTATATCTCTGCTTTTTACCTTCAAGCCCCTGGAGTCCATATGGTCTTTGAGGCTCCCTCCCTATTGCCTTTCTAACTGCCCCTGGGAATTTGGCAGGATGAGCAGTGGCAAGACACACAATTGGTCCAGGAGGTAGTTCAGCCCTTAGCCTCTGGGCTGCTGCTACGCCTACAGCTGTGTGTGGATCTATGACATAGGAATAACGTTTATAGAATCGTCTAATAGTATCAACGGTTTCATCCTGATTGATTGATGCGCTTGAAAAGGTCTTTCTAACTAAACACAGTTGTTCCTTGTCAATGGTAATAATCCCAGTTCTAGAAAATTCGTCCATGGTCAATTTTACTATTTTACCATCTCTACCGAAGAGATAATAAAGGTATCTTTCAAAGTTACTTGCCACCTGTATATCCATAGAGGGGCTTAAAGTGGGGACTACTTTGCCCTTTTGGTATCTGCCCTCAAGGACGAAGCGTGTAAGGATATTGTTTTCATTTGTGGCAAGAATTAGTCTTCCGATGAGATCTCCTGTAATCTCCCTTGCCACAAACCCTGCAAAGATATCTCCAAAGTTCCCAGTAGGTACTGAGAAGTGAATAGGATCTTCAGTGCCTGCCTCTCTGAGCTTTAGTGCTGCGTATATGTAGTAGACCACCTGGGCAAGGACCCTGGCCCAGTTAATAGAATTGACCGCCCCAAGTCTATATGTATTTTTAAAATCAAGGTCATTAAAAATGGTCTTAACCACTGTCTGGCAGTCGTCAAAGTTCCCCTCTATAGCGAGATTGAAGACATTTTCGTCTTCAACTGTAGTCATTTGAAGGGCCTGTATAGGGCTTACCCTTCCATGGGGGTGGAGTATAAAGATATCTATGTTGTCTTTTCCCTTTACCCCATAGATTGCAGCACTTCCTGTATCTCCAGAGGTGGCCCCAAGGATATTCATAAAAGAACCTTTTTGGGAAAGTAGATGAGAAAAGAGATTTCCCAAAAACTGGAGGGCTACATCTTTAAATGCATACGTTGGACCGTGAAAGAGTTCTAGTATGTAAAGATCTCCAAATTCGACTACAGGTGTTACCTCTGCATGGTCAAAAGTGCTGTAGGATCTTTTAATAAGATCTTCAAGCAGTTCTTCGGAAATGTCTGAGGCAAATAGTTTCATTACTTCCAAGGCCAAATCTTGGTATGGAAGCCGTGCCCAGTGTTTAAGGGTATCCTCAGAAACTGTAGGTATGTTCTCCGGTAAAATAAGGCCTCCATCTGTTGCAAGGCCCATCATTACTGAATCACTAAAGTCAATAGGATCTATGCCGCCTCTTGTACTTATGTATTTCATGGGACCTCTTTTAATATTATTTTGTGTTTCAAAAGATCGATCTTTTCAATTTTTGCCTTTACCACTTGCGGTGCCTCAAAAAGGGCCTGAATCTTAACACCATCTTCTACTGGTTCAACCAGTATGGCGTCTTTGAGGATTTCTTGTTCATTGCCATCTTTAATCAAAAATACACTTGACTGACACATCTATGCTGCCTCTTTTTGTCTCTAATTTTTTTGAAGAACTCAAACTCTTTTTAAAGAAGATTAAGCCAAGTTGACATTATAGTCAATTCCACTAGAAATACCCCAGGGACGTGTCAAAGTAAAAAGTTCAAGGTTCAATGTTCCTTCAACTCAAAACTCAACACTCAACGCTCAAAACTAATAATGGATTGTTCCTTCAACTCAAAACTCAAAACTCAACACTCAAAACTCTATAAGAAAGTGGGGCCTAAGCCCCAAATAGGTAGAAGGTAGAAGGCAGAAGGTAGAAGCTTCTGAACCCTGCTACGTTTTTCCTTTTACTCAACACTCAAAACTTCTATAAAGGTCTTTTTTCCTTCAATTCAAAACTCAAAACTCAACACTCAAAACTCCATAAGAAAGCGGGGCCAAAGCCCCAAATAGGTAGAAGGTAGAAGGTAGAAGCTACTGAGGCCTGCTAAGTTTTTCCTTCCCCTGAAAACTCAACACTCAAAACTCAAAACTTCCAAAGTGCATGTTTTTGAATTTCGATATTCGGATTTATATGAAATATTCAGAGAAATATTTAGAGGATTGACTGCACTAATGGAGACAAGTATAACAATAACCACAAATTTCATAATTGGTTCCAGGATAAGTTCTGTAAATAAGGGGTAAAGTGCTGATTTGTATTTGCTTACAGGGTACCGTAGATGCAAGGCGGAGGGCACGAAGTCGTACTCCCTGTACGTCGAGTGGCCAACAACGCAGTAGATGCGGTACCCTGTGAGCAAATACCAAATTTCAAAATTGTCCTTTTATAAGGAGAGGAGAAGATGAACACCACTATTAAAGAAATTCGTTCAATGGAGATCCTGGATTCCAGAGGGAATCCAACGGTTCGTTCATGGGTAATCCTTGAGGATGGAAGTGTTGGAGTAGCATCTGTACCATCTGGCGCATCCACAGGTGAAAATGAAGCAGTGGAGCTGAGGGATGGAGATCCATCCAGATATAATGGAAAGGGTGTATTGAAAGCAGTAGAAAATGTGACAGACATAATTGCTCCTAGACTCAAGGGTATGGATGCAAGGCTTCAGGCGGAGATCGACCTAATCATGATTGAGCTTGATGGTACCAATAACAAAGGGCGTTTGGGGGCAAATGCAATCCTCTCTGTATCTATGGCAGTTGCTAGAGCTGCTTCAAAAAGTCTTGGCATCCCGCTTTATTCTTATCTTGGTGGGGTAAATGCCAGGCGCCTTCCTGTACCTATGATGAATATCCTCAACGGTGGAAAACACGCTGATAGTTCTGTTGATCTACAGGAATTTATGGTTATGCCTATTGGGGCTCCAAATTTTAAGGAGGCACTGAGATACGGTACAGAGACCTTTCATGCACTAAAAAAACTTCTCAAGGAATCTGGCAATCCAACCAGTGTAGGAGACGAGGGAGGATTCGCTCCAAATCTATTGAAGAGCAATGAAGAGCCAGTTGAACTTATAGTAAAGGCCATAGAAATGGCAGGATACAAGCCAGGTGAAGACATCGCAATAGCCCTTGATGCCGCAGCAAGTTCCTTTTACAAAGATGGAAAGTACGTGCTTGAACGTTCAGGAGAAGGAGAAAAGTCTGCAGAAGAGATGGTTGAGCTCTACAAGGCGTGGGCTTCAAAGTATCCTGTGATTAGTATTGAAGATGGCTTGGCAGAAGATGATTGGGATGGTTTTGGACTCATTACAAAGGAGTTAGGAGACAGGGTCCAAATAGTTGGAGACGACATTTTTGTGACCAATACTGAATTTATTAAGAAGGGTATTGAAAAGGGTGCAGCAAATTCAGTGCTCATAAAGCTGAACCAGATCGGTACGGTAACAGAGACAATCGAGGCCATTGAACTCTGTAAAAAAGCTGGATGGAATTTTGTGGTCTCTCATAGGTCCGGTGAGACAGAAGATGACTTTATTGCAGACTTTACAGTGGCCATGGGTGGAAGCCAAATCAAGACAGGCTCTGCATGTAGAAGTGAAAGGCTTTCAAAATATAATAGGCTATTTGAAATAGAGTGCGAGCTTGGAAGGGCTGCAATCTTTGAAAATCCGTTATAAGCGTTCTAGTTCCTTAGGCACTGTATGTATGTCCAGTGCAATATAGTACTGGCTTTGATCGCTTATGGGATTAGGCCTCCTTGGGTTTGGGAAGATCTCTTAAATCCTTAAGTCCAAACAGTTCCAAAAATTTCCCGGACGTCCTGTAGAGAAGCGGGCGTCCGGGGCATTCTTTTCTCCCTGAAATACGTATTAAACCTTTTTCCAATAGAAACCTCAATGGAGCGCTTGAGTCCACGCCTCTGATTTCCTCGAGTTCGGCCTTTGTAATAGGTTGCTTATAGGCAATAATGGAAAGGGTTTCAATAGAGGCCTTGCTTAGTCTTGGGGCTTCGAGGTGTCTTATCTCCTGAATCCAGTCTTTGAGTTCTGGTTTTGTCTGTAGCCTGAATCCGCCCTTGACCTCTATTAATTCAATTCCTCGATTTTGAGATTCAAGATTTCTAGACAGTGATGAAAAAGCCTGTCGAATTTGTTCATTTGTTATTTGTGGATCCCTACTCTTTAAGATGGTTGCTAGGTCATTAAAGGACAATACCTCCCCTTTGGCAAATAATAATGCCTCGATTATTGCCTCAAGACTATAATTACTCATAGGGATAACAATAATAAATAGACTCTAAGATAGCGTCTTTTAATAGCTGGAATTCGGTCCTCACAGTTTTTATTCGAGACTAAAGCTCTTCCACCACAACTGTTCCGCTTATTTTCACATCCTTACCGTTATCGTCTATAAAAGAGATGTAGTTGCCCTGGATTTCAATTTTAAATCTTCCCTGCCACTGTCTAATGATCTTGCCCTGAGCATCATAGAGTGTGACTTTTCTTTTTAGACCAATAATATCGGATTTGAAGTGCTTGAGATTCTTTCGTTGCCTTTCGGTGCACCCAGATGTTGTGATCAAGGCAATAACTAAAATGAACAGAAAGAAGCCCCGTTTAAAAAATAATGAATTCACGCTAATGACCTCCTAAGTGTAGTTTTTTCTGGATGCCAATTATTTTTTGTAAAAAGCAGGACAGTCCCTTTTTAACTGGATTATTTGTTAAAGAGATCCTGTCCTGCTCAAGATATTAATAAATGTTTTTTGATCAACGAGCTTGAATATGGTGTTGATCAAACTCAAAAGAAATTTAGTCAAATAATTCGCTTCTCACTCAGACTCCAAAATTTTCTCAATTCAGAAAAAGAGCCTCCAAAGGCTGTTATGATCGCTACTATAGTCATGGCCAGAAAAGATGTCTGTCCATGACTATAGGCGAGCGAGTTGGCAAAGCAACCGTGTAGCTACACAGCACTGAATCCAAGCTCAAACGCCTTGAGATTTGCCTCTATGAACTTGGGCTTCACCCTTTGCTGGATAGTGGCCTTCATGGAATCCGGTGATATTGGCACAAGGCCTGTTCCAAGTAGCACTCCCAATAGCACGACATTTACTGCCCTTTGAGTCCCTGCTTCCTTGGCCAGGTCATCTGCATTAATGGCTATGACGTTTTTGAAGACTGTCCTCATTTTCTCGATATTTTTTTCAACGTCTGGGTAGGATGGGCCTCCTAATTCCACAGTGAAAGGTACTATTGGAGTGATATTTGTAATAATAGTTGCATCGCTGTGACATTTATTAAGGGCCCTTATAGCTTCGAGTGGTTCGAAACTAACTAGTATATCTGCTTCTCCTTGTGATATCAGGGGGCTTTTTAGCCCTCCCAACATTACAGTGGATTCTACGACACCTCCCCTTTGGGCCATTCCATGTACCTCACTTAAAATGGCCTCTTTACCTTCGATAAGAGCAGCTTGAGCAAGAAGACTCGATGCAGTCAGGGTGCCTTGGCCGCCAACTCCGGTAAATAATATGCGTAAAGGATTCATTTTTCCCTCCATTGTTGAGAATTACTTTTTAACTCTTTTTAAATACAAGGCACACAGGGGATTCTGAGATCACTACAGAGAGTTCATCCTTTTGAAGGACTTCTTTAAGGATTTCCACTGCCTCGTTCTTCTTATATGGATTGATCTTTTTGACAGTCTTTACCCCGCATCCCCTTACTACGTCTTCGATAGGGACCGTTGGATTGTCAAAACCCTGTGGCTTGAGCTGGATACCAGGATTGGGCTGGTGTCCAGTCATAGCAGTTGTGCTATTGTCCAGAATTACGAGGCAGAATTTATGACCATTGTGTACTGCATTTACTAATGGAGAGATACCTGAGTGGAAGAAGGTGGAATCTCCAATAAATGACACAATTTTTTGTTCCGTTGCCACAGAGAAGCCACAAGAACTCCCTACGCTTGAACCCATGCAAATGAGATAATCTGCCATATTTATGGGTGGTAGTAATCCAAGGGTATAGCAACCAATATCAGTAGGATAAATAGTTATCTCTTCTTTACCAATGGCCTTTAGGGCTTCCTTTACTGCGTTGTAGGTTTCCCTGTGGGGACAGCCCTTACACAGTGATGGTGGGCGCATGGGGAGTTCAGGCACCCATGAAAGATCAGGGAGTGTCTTTTGGTCAGGTTCGTCTAATTCAAGTACATCTAAAATGGCCTTTTTTACCATCTTTGGGTCAAACTCATAACACCTTGAAAAGTGTGAGCTTGCCTTTCCAAAGATCTCTTTCTGTATCCCTTCTTCAACCATTATGCATTTTATGGCATCTTCAATAAAAGGTTCGAGTTCCTCAACAACGAGTACTTTTTCAACTGAATTCAAAAAGTTGATTATCGTTTTCCTTGGATGTGGAAAGGTAAAGCCCAGGTTAAGAAAACGAACCTTATCTTCTAGACCAAGCTCCATTATGCAGTCTGCCACATAATTTGAGGCAACACCTGAACTCACTATGCCGAGTTTACCATTGCCTATTACATGATTAAATCTGCTTTCTTCACAGAGTGAACTCGCAATATCCATGCGCTCCAAAAGTACCTTGTGTCTAACCCTGGCAACGGCAGGTACTGGTACCCATCTCCTAGGATCTTTTTCAAACTTTCCTATAGATGCAGTATCCTTGGAAAGTTCCCCAAAGGTTACAGGCCCTCTTACGTGGGCAGTTCTAGTAGTAGTTCGCAGGATTACGGGCAGTTCAAGGCGCTCAGAAAGCTCGAAGGCCTCTATGGTCATATCCTTTGCCTCTTGAGGAGATCTTGGCTCGAGCATTGGCAGGTTTGCAAATTTGGCAAAAATCCTGTTGTCTTGTTCATTTTGGCTTGAATGCATCGAAGGATCATCTGCTGTAACGATGACCATTCCGCCCTTTGTCGCTATGTATGAAAGGGTCATGAGCGCATCTGATGCTACGTTTAGCCCTACGTGTTTCATACATACTAGACTTCTAAGGCCAGCTGCCGAAGCAGAAGCTGCCACTTCCATTGCAACCTTTTCGTTTGTGGAAAATTCAAAGTAAAATCCTGCGTTCTCATCCTGTGAGGCCAAAAAAAGGTTGTTGCCAATCTCTGACGACGGGGTTCCAGGGTATGTGGACCCCACCTTAAGGCCTGCTTCAATGGCTCCTCTAACGATTGCCTCGTTTCCAAGAAGGAGCATCTTGTGGCCGGGATTGTCCTGGAGTAATGGATGCATCTTTATTTCCCCTCCCTTTATGAAAGTTCCAGTATCTTTACCTGATCTCCAACTTTAAATCCACCCCCAGAAATAATCTTTGCTCTGGAGGCATCTGATCCAAACAGGGTTTCCACTTCAATTACCCCTTTAAAATTGCCTGGTGCAAATCCCAGAGATCTCTTGGTCACGGGGTCGAAGATCTCTGCGCCTTTACCATAAACTTGGAATCTATCACCAGGTTGAACTCCTGAAAGTCGTCCTGCATTCAAATAAATTGAATTTTCGTCAATTTTTATGATCCTACAAGACCATTCTGTAGCCTGTACAATGTCTCGGGAGATCTTGGGTGCGACTTTGTCAAAATCATCTATAGTGGCTAGGTAGGAACCTATTAGCACGCTTTCCACTGCATGAATTACATCTATTCTGAGTAAAGACTTTTTCCCTTGAATCGGCTTTCCGCTTGGGAACGAGACGAGAATATATGCCTGGATACCTGCAAGGTTTGCGACCTCGCGCCTTACAGATGTCTTTACCAGGTCTCCAACACTAAGGCCTTGGGATTCCAGAAGACGTGATAGGCGAGATGTATCCACAGGTATTACTCCGTCGGTGGATCGCAGGGCCTGGGGAAGACGGGTTAGGACCTCAAGGCCCAGATCTCCAAGGAGTGAAAGGAGCACTACCTTTCTCCTTAAAACAGGCATTCCATTTGAATCCTTGGTTCTATAGGGGAGTCCTTTCATCCTTTGCTCTAGGCGGAGAAGACGTTCTTCGAGTTCCTTGTCCTTTTTTGTCGGCCCGAACAGCTTTATATTATCCCCTTTGCCAGCGGTCTTCCTAAAGTATTCAGCAGTTATGAGAAAAGGAGAATCCTGAATTTCCTGCTCCATTCTCTCAAGTTCTTTATCCTCTGAGACAGTCCTTTGTTCTTTGGCATTAGCGGATTTTTGGGCGGTTACTCCAGTTTTCTTTGCGCAACCTGAAAAAAGAAATGCAAAGAGGATAACTGTAAAACATATTGTTATTATTGTATAATTTGTGTGTTTAAACTCAGCCATGTTTTTCTCCTTATGCTAGATTTGTTTGTACATGCCCGCTTGAGTGCATACTCTTGTCCTATTATGTATACCTTTTCCTCTGCTCTCGTAATGGCAGTATAAAACCATTTGTTATTTAACATTATAAAGTGCGAGTTTGTAAGGGGAATTGCCACTATTCGGTACTGACTTCCCTGTGCCTTGTGGACTGTTAGGGCGTAAGCAAGTTCTACGATGTCCCCCAGGTGGTCAAAATCATAGCAGACCACGATTTTTTCAGGATAGACTACATAAAATTCCTCTAAATCTGGTTTGATGTCAACTACAAGTCCTACGTTGCCATTAAATATCCTCTGAAATTCATATGAATTGAATTCGCCCTTGGCCTCTTGCCATTTTCCCCAAGGCATTACAGGCATATCTCTATTCTGAAGGTGGACCACCTTGTCTCCTTTTCTGAGTTCGATTCCCCGTACCTTTATGCTTGGCTTGTCCCCTTTGGGGTTGAGGACATTCTGTAGAGCCAAGTTTAGAGTCTCTGTACCCAACTGGCCAACACGCATGGGGGTAAGGACCTGAAATTCCCACACAGGGTGTGTAAGGGCGCTTTTGTAGAATCTGGCAAGCTGAAGTATCCGTTTAAAAATCGCCTCATTGTTTTCTTCTCTCAGGCGTTTCAGCGTCTTGTCATCTGCCTTTTTGGCCTTGGCAACAAAAATGTTGTGTGGCTCGATGCGTTCATAGGAAAAGTCTTTCCAGCCAGGCTGCTCTATGCCATTGGGCACCTTTCCCATGCGAATTTCGTTTGCAAACACCGTCAATACACTGTCTTCACTCTGCCTATAAATGCGTTTTAGGGTAACAGATGGAATGAGCCCTGTTTGAAGGGCATCTCCAAAGCAATTTCCCGCTCCTATAGGCGGAAGCTGGGCAGGATCCCCCACGAGTATAAAAAGTGTGTCCTCTTTGAGGGCCTTACAGAGTCTGTACATGAGGGTGAGATTTACCATTGATGCCTCATCTAGGAGGACTACTTTATGGGGGAGTGGATTTTTTTCATGGTGCTCAAACTGGCCTTCACCTTTAAATTTTAACAGACTATGAATTGTCATGGCATCGAAGCCCGTGATCTTTCTCAGCCTTGATGATGCCATGCCAGTGAAGGCGCATGAGATGATATCCTGGGCGCTGGCATAAAAGCGAGAAAGGAGTTCAAGGATTGCTCTGGAAACAGTTGTCTTTCCAGTTCCTGCATAGCCAGCTAGCCCAAATAGGAGTCTTGGTTCAGTGGCAATCCTTTGAAGGGCCTCTTTTTGTTCCTGGGAAAGCTCAATCCCCTCTCTATCCTCATATTCTTGAATAAATTCGTTGAGATCATCTTCTGGGATGATAGTTCGTTTTGTTTCTTTACTCTTTTCAAGAAAAAAGTCTCTGAGCCACTCTTCCATGAACCTATAGGAATAGAGTCCTACTTTATCATCGTCTATGACTATTTTCCCTTTTGATATCAGAGTATTGAATGCTTTTTCAATATCTTTGCCTGGGATTGGGGTGCTGCTTTCATCTTGGGGATTCTGATAGTTTTGATTTAAGAGTTCCTTTACCTCTTTTTCTACTATTTCCTTTTCAAGAAAGGAGTGTCCATTTTGCTCTGCGTTATCTGCGAGCACATGTTCTATTGCTGCTCCGATCCGTTCAATGGACGTCGGCCCGATCCCAAGCCCCATGGCAACCTTGTCTGCAGTCTTGAATCCTATCCCCCGTATTTCTGTTAGGTTATAGGGATTGTCTCTAAGGATCTTTACTGCCTCTTCTCCAAAGTGATTGTAAATCCTGATGAGGAGGTTAGGTGTAAGCTTTACTCCACTAGAGGCTAGATAATTCGACAGTTCTCTCAGACTCTTATGTTTTTGCCAGGATTTCATTATCATGGAAAGGCGTTTTTCTTTTATTCCCTTAACATTTAGGAGTTCCTCTGGACGCCTTTCCATAATGTCGATTAGAGCTTTTTCCCCATACTTTCTGATGAGATCCTTTGCTAGCCGCTCTCCAAGGCCTTTTACTACCTTTGTCAGGAAAAAAAGGAGTTCGCTTCCAACGAGTTGGGCTGAATGAAATTCAAATTGCCTGCCGTACTTTGACGTGTTCCAAAAGCCTGTAAAGGCAAATTCAGTCCCTTCAAGTCCTGCCTGGTTCGCTAATTCTTGAATATAACCTACAGCGGTGAAAAGACTCCCCCGTTTGGGTCTTACTTTAAGTACAGCGTAACCATTTTCAGGATTCTGGTAGGTAACACGCTCTACCCTGGCATTTATTGTAATATGTTTCATAGAGTCTTCGGTAATCCTTTTCATGGTCAAAAGCTGACCTCATCTTCCTTGATTTTTGGAAATGGTGATCTGTAGGGAAGGGCTGTAAAAGTCATTAGCTCTTTTCGGGTTGGATGAGGAAAAGAGAGCCTTGTGGCATGGAGTGCAATGGAACGATCCCGTAGCGGAGCACTTGCCCCATATTTAACGTCTCCAAGAATGGGGCAACCAAGATGTGAGAGTGTAACCCTTATCTGATGGGGTCTGCCAGTCTTTGGTTCTACTAAGAAAAGGGTCTTTTTATTCTTGATATTAAGCACCTTCCACTTTGTCACAGCACGTTGTCCATTTCCATTCCGACCAATAGTTACCACATTTTTTCGACGATCTTTTTTTAACCAGAGGGTTTCTTCACCTTCAGTCTTTTTAGGCGTACCCTCTGTTAGAGCTAAATATTGCTTTTTTATAAGGCCCTTTTTCATGGCATCTGTCATCCTCTTAGAGGACTTTGAAGTCTTTGAAAAGGCAAGTATCCCTGATGCAGGTCTATCAAGCCTCTGAAATATTCCAAGATACACGTTTCCCGGCTTTTTTTTAATATCTTTGATATAGGTCTTAACCCATTCATAGGCTGAAAGATCTTCTGAAATGTCTGGTACAGAAGGCATACAAGGCGGTTTTATTATTACTATTAGGTGATTATCTTCATAAATAATGCGTAAAAGATCGCAGAGAACCGAATTATGTTCGCCAGTGTTTACTTGTTGCATCTTTTAAATAGCCACTCACTTGTTTGGGGTTTTTTATATATATAAAGAAAGCCTCAGATTAATGTACTATTTCCCTCTCTGGCCAGAGGACCAGAGAGGGAAATTGGTGTTTTGGACTGAGGGGTATTTTGAAAAAAATGAAATATTTTTCTACTGGTTAATTTGACTCCACAGACATGCTGATTGCAAACCTCATTTAAGTTGTAAGTCCTACAACATCTTTGTATTTTTTGACTATTCCATCAATAGTCTTTTTCCCAGTGTTAAATGCCGCCATGATGCTGCCTTTTAAGAGTGCAAGATCTCCAACTAGAAAAAGCCTTGGAATATTGGTCTCTCCATACTCATCGATCTTGGGCTTATTGCCCTCAAATTCCACCCCAACCCCCTCGAGGAATGTCCTTGGAGTCATTCCGCCTAAACAGTAAAAGACAGCGTCATATTCTTGGCCTTTTCCATCTTTGAAATGTACTAAAATCCTGTCTCCTTTCCCTTCTAATCCCTCAATGTCTGTCCCCATCAAGAGGTTGATCTTTCCTGCATCGCAACATCCTTCCAGGCTACACATGTTGGTGGGATTGATTCTGAAGAATTTTTCTCTTCTGTAGGATAGATCAACGGAATTGTCATTTGACAAGAAGCAAGCGGTTTCAGCCGCAGTGTCTCCTCCCCCTACAACTAGTATCTTCTTTCCTTTTAGGGGTTCTTTTGGAAGGGCAAAGAAGACCTTGTTTTTTATCTCTTTTGGAATTGGATAACTTGGCTTTACAGGTTTACCAAAAACCCCAATAGCAACTACTACTATTGGGGCCTTAACTTCAAGCTCACCGCCTGTTTGGACTATGAACGAATCCTCTAGTATCTTTATTTTCTGGGCCTCGTTCCAGTAGCGTATATCGAGTTTATGGTCTTCGACCACTTTTTTCATACGCTCTAAGAATTCTTCTCTACATTCTGTTTCAAAAGAGAGTTTTCCTAGAGGTTCTACCTTCACTTTTCTATAGACTGGATCCACCCTTTTCCCCTCGTGGTATAGGCTTACCACTGTATCACAAATGTGTCCCTTTTTTTCTAAAAGGATTACGTTTTCAATCCCAACCTCTTTAGCCTCAACTGCAGTGGCAATGCCTGCAGGTCCAGCTCCGATTATCACCAAATTCGCCTGTTCCATAAATTTTTTACCTCCTTTCAAAAAAAGCTTGTTCCCTAAATCCTTCAATTGTCGAAATGCCCGCCCCCATAGAACTAAAAGGTGCATAGATATCGCATTGGCATTTAACTAATTGATAACATGAGAAATTCGGCAAAATCGACAACCCATGATGGCGCGGAAGGGGAGAGTGTGTGACAAAGACCATTTCTTTTAAAAGAGAGAATTTTCTTTTTAAGACTTGATTGTTTAACGTTCTGTTATTAATATTAAAATCCATATTCTATCCCGTTCAGCGTGGAGGATTTAGGTTTTTCACTTTACTCTCCTAATACTAGGTGCTATCTATTGATTCAAAATTAACACTCCTAATCTTACACTATTTAACCTACGGAGTGAGAAATGCAAGAAATAGGGTTTTGTCAAAAAGACAATTGTGATGCTCAAATTTCAAAAGGCTGTAGGCATCCACATGATTATTGTCAGTTTAGACAGTCATGTATCATATATTTTTTAGAAAAAGAGGAATCAAAGAAAAAGGGAAACAGTCAAAGTAGTCAATGAACATACTTCTAACGAATGATGATGGCATTCATGCCCATGGATTATGTGCCCTTTATGAGGCATTAAGAGAAGATTTCAATTTATATGTAATTGCCCCCGACGCTGAAAGAAGCGCAGTCGGACATGCCATAACCCTTGTAGACCCATTACGAGTACGGAAAATTAAGAGAAACGGTCATCACTTTGGTTGGGCTATCAATGGTACACCTGCTGACTGCGTAAAATTGGGCATACATGAGATTATAAGAGAGGATATTGATTTTGTTGTATCTGGTATCAATATTGGTGCAAATGTTGGTATAAATATTTTATATTCAGGAACTGTTTCTGCCGCCACAGAAGCGGCCATACTCGGAATACCATCCATGGCTATTTCTTTAAATACATTGAAAGATCCTGATTTTTGTACTGCAGCATTTGTTTCACTAAAACTCGTGAAATGGGCAACAGCTATTTCATTTCCAAAAGGCATAGCATTAAATGTAAATATACCAGCTGTGCCACCAAATAAAATACGTGGTTTCAAATGGGTAAAGCAAGGCCTTTCGCCATATAAAGAAGAATTTGATAAGAGAATAGATCCAAGAGGAAATGTTTATTATTGGCAAGCCAGTCAAAAAATTGCAGTAATTGAAGGAGAGGATGTTGATAGTATTGCTCTAAATAATGGATTTATTACTATCACTCCATTAAAATATGATCTAACATCCTATGAACATTTAGGAAATTTTGAGCTTCCAAATACTTTTGATTCTCTTGATGAAACAGAATTGTTAATCTAGTAAAATCTAATCCTTGACAAATAAATTTTGAAACATTATCACTAAAATAATAACTTATCCAATTTAAAATTAAATAAAAAAGAGAGGTGTATTATGGCAAGAAAAAGGAACAGACCTTATAATGTTGAAGATGTTAAATTTGTCTATGAAAATTATGCTGAAATGACTGCTCAGGAAATTGCTGAAGAGAGAGGACTCAGCAAGTTTCAAGTCGCAAAGATTGTCTCAGAACTTCGAAAGAAAGGTATTCCAATACCTAAGAAGACAGCAAAACGCAAAAATCCAGTGGATGCCTTTATAGAGCAGTTAAAGGGAAAAAAAGGGAAAAAATAGTCACCCCCCTCTATAAAGCTCCTTGAAGATTTTGCTTATTTCGTGTAATTAGCTGAGAAAATCACATCAAGTTAGGAGGAGCATTGACGTGGAATGTCAGACCAATAAACCTGGAGTTAATTGTAATTTTATGACTAGGCATGGCTGCAGTTTTGAGGGTGGCGCATGCTACACAATAGTGGAACAGTGTGAAGGCTGTGCCAAGGTGGTTGAGTATGAGACTGGTAAATTTTGTTCAGTTTACCCCCATCCAGAGATGAAATGGCGTAAGGGGCCCTGTAATTTTGCCACCCACGTTAAACGCGAAGTAGAAAAAGACGAGTCAGGAAAGAAGATAAACCCATTGAAGGCTGCCAAGAGGGCTGCAAGAATGAGATAATAATTTCAGACTGGGCTAGTACTGACTTTTTAAGGCTGAATATCAGGGTCGAGTGCGGAGTGACATACATCAGACTCCGCACTCCAAACTCCAGTTAAGAAAGTTTTTCCAGTGCGTTTTTAATTCGTTCCAACCCCTTATTCAGAGTCTGCAGATCTGTTGCAAAGGAGAATCTTATACACCTGTCGTCTCCAAAGGCTATTCCAGGGATACAGGCTACTCTGGCATGTTCTAAGAGGTAATCTCCTAAGTCTAATGAGCCCTTGATAATATTGCCCTCTGGGGTCTTTTTCCCATAAAATGCGCTCATGTCAGGGAAACAATAAAATGCGCCGTCTGGCATTGGGCAGCTGATCCCTGGAATATTTCTTAAGCTCTCTACGAATGCATGGCAGCGCTCTTTAAATGCCTTCTGCATCTCAAAAACGCAATCCTGTGGCCCTGTGAGAGCTGCCACCGCTGCTTTTTGGGCAACAGAGGTGGGGTTTGAGGTGCTTTGACTCTGAATCTTTGTGCATGCTTTTACTACGTTTTCTGGTCCAGCAAGATAACCAATTCGCCAACCGGTCATGGCATATGCCTTTGAAACACCATTTACTATAAGGCAATTTTGTCGTGCTTCTGGAACTAGGCTAGCACAGTTATAAGGTTCTTTTCCGTCAAATCTTATTCGATCATAGATATCATCAGTTATGATATAGATGCCCTTTTCTACAGAAAGTAATGCTATCTTTTTCACGGTCTCTTGATCATAGATCGCACCAGTTGGATTTGATGGCGAATTCAAGATTATAGCTTTTGTTTTTGAAGTAATGAGATCAGCTAATTTGTCTATGTTTATTGCAAAGTTATCTGAAGGTTCAGTTGGAAGTATTACAGGAACACCTCCAGCAAGTTCAACGATTGGTGGATAGGATACCCAATAGGGTGCAGGTATGATGACTTCGTCACCTGGGTCCAAAATTGCCTGAGCTAAATTGTAAAGTACCTGTTTCCCACCAGTAGAGACCATGACTTCTGTTTCGTTGTATTTTAGGCCATAGTCTTGTTCAAGTCTCATGCAAATGGCAGCTTTAAGTTCAGGGATACCACCTACAGGAGTATAGCGAGTAAAGCCAGAATCTATTGCCTCTTTGGCAGCCTCTCTAATATGGGTGGGAGTATCAAAGTCTGGCTCTCCAGCACTCAGATTTACGATATCTACTCCTTGGGCCTTAAGTGTCTTGGCCTTGGCATCAGTAGCGAGTGTTGGGCTTGGTTTTAGGGCTTTTACCCTCTGTGATAGCTCTAAATTCGAACTCATTTTCTGTTGGCCTCCTTTTTCTCAATAATAGACCTTTTTTAAATAGAGTCCATATGGTGGAGCCGTTTGCCAGTGAAAAAGACGAATACCTGCATCAAGAACATCCTTGACATCATGCGGTGATCTCTTTCCTCTCCCGATTTCCACCAAAAGTCCCACAATATTTCGGACCATATAGCGCAGAAAACCATTTGCAGCAACTCGTATTTCTAGAAATCTTTCTTCTCCCACTGTTGAGTCAATAATTTCGCACTTTGTTACGGTTCTTACAGTTGTTTTTACCGAACTACCAGTCTTTTGAAAGCCCTTAAAGTCATGAGTACCAAGAAAGAAGTGACATGCCTCAATCATTGCGTCCCTGTTTAGAGGTGGCCGGACCATCCAGGCCCTATTGAGTAGCATTGGAAGCCTGATTTCAGATTCATAAATGCGGTATAGATAGAGTTTTTTCTTAGCATGTTTTCTCGCATGGAAATCAAGGGCTACTTCCTCTACATGGACAATGGCAATATCTTCAGGAAGAATGCTATTGAGACCCTTTAAAAAACCTGTGATAGGAATGGTAGAGTTAGTTTTAAAATTTGCTACCTGACAAATGGCATGGACTCCGGCATCGGTACGGCCAGAGCCGATAATATTACAATCTTCCTTTGTAAGTCGTTTTAACGCCTTTTCCAGTTCTCCCTGGATTGTTCTCTTATCTGACTGTCTTTGCCACCCAAAATAGTTTGTACCAAGGTACTGGATGTGGAGCCGTATGTTTCGAGTGTACGAGCCCATTTAAGAGAAGTTTTGAGTTTTGAGTTTTGAGTTTTGAGTTGGCGGAAGAAAGAGCGTTTGGAAGTTTTGAGTGTTGAGCATTTCAGAGGTTTTGAGTTTTGAGTTGAAGGAACATAGAACGTAGAACATAGAACCCTCAACATGGTTATGGGAAAAGAGGTGGGCTCTGTAGACCAATGGTCTCATCAAGGCCTTCCATTATGTTCATGTTTTGGACTGCCTGGCCTGATGCACCTTTAACCAGATTGTCTATTGCAGAAATGAGTATGAGTGTATTGGTCCTCTTACATACCCTTACCCCAATGTCACAGAAATTGCTTCCGCGCACATTATGACAGTCTGGGAAGAGGCCTTGATCAAGTACCCTTACAAAGGGACTTTCATTATAAAAATCCCTCAGGATATCAATTAGCTCCTGTTCGTCCACATCCTCTTTAAGTTTAGAATAGCTGGTTGTTAGGATCCCCCTTGTCATTGGCACAAGGTGAGGCGTAAAATTGAGGGTCAAGGGGGCGCCACATGCCATGGAAAGTTCTTGCTCTATCTCTGGTGTGTGCCTGTGTTCGCAGACCTTATAGGCCTTGAAGCCTTCATTGACCTCAGAATAGCCGAATGCGGAAGAACTTGTCCGTCCAGCTCCGCTTACTCCTGATTTGGAGTCTATAATTATGCCGTTAGAATCTACAATGCCTCTTTTCAGAATGGGGTAGAGTGGAAGAATAGCGCTTGTGGGGTAACAACCTGGATTTGCCACAAGCTCTGCTGCTTTTATTTTTTCTCTATAGATTTCAGGAAGACCGTAAACTGCGCGTTCTAATAATTCTTTTTGACTATGTTCACCGTACCAATTTTCGTATACGTCGGCATCGTGCAATCTAAAGTCTGCAGAAAGATCAATGACCTTTAGGCCAGCATCCAGTAACTCCCTCACAACAGGCATTGCTGCCTGATGGGGAACTGCCGTAAACGCTATCTGTGCCCTCTCTTTTAAAGACTCTGGTGAATAGTCTTCAAAATTTATATCAACAATCCCTCGAAGACTGGGAAAAAGAGCAGATATCGGCATCCCCGCGTATTTCCGCGAGGTTACACATGTAATTTCCACTCCTGGATGAGTGGAAAGAATACGAAGCAGTTCCCCTCCGGTATAGCCAGAGCCGCCAATTATGGCACACTGAATAGCCACTGTTCTTTAACGCTTGGAGTACTGATACCTCTTTCTGGCACCAGCAAGACCGTATTTTTTCCTCTCCTTGACCCTGGCATCTCTGGTAAGCAAACCGGCCTTTTTGAGAGGAAGCCTGAATTCCTCATTTGCCTGCAAGAGTGCCCTGGCAATTCCATGTCTTAGGGCTTCACACTGGCCGTTTTTCCCGCCGCCTTTGATGTTTGCCAAGACATCATATTTGCCCAGGGTACCAGTTACTACAAATGGCTGCTGTGCAATAATCCTTGCGGTATCAACGTCAAAGTACTCGTCAAAGTCCTTGCCATTGATAACCATTTTGCCGTCACCTGGAAAGATCCAGACTCTTGCTATTGCACTCTTTCTTTTCCCAGTTGCGTAATAGCGTATATCTGCCATTTACTCTTCCTCTCGTAATTTATATATTTAATGGTTGAGGTTTTTGTGCTGCATGAGGATGATTTGGACCGCTATAGATCTTGAGCTTCTTGAGCTGCTTTCTTCCCAAACGATTCTTGGGAAGCATTCTCTTTACAGCAAGCCTAATTACCTCTTCCGGCTTTCTTTTAAGCATTTCCTTGGCAGTAAAAGATTTTAAACCTCCGATGTAGCCAGTATGCTTGTAATACATTTTCTTCTCAAGCTTTTTGCCGGTGAGGCGCACCTTTTCTGCATTGACGACTATGACAAAGTCGCCAGTATCGAGGTGAGGTGTAAAGATGGGTTTGTGTTTACCCCTCAGTCTCATTGCAATTTGAGTTGCGAGTCGACCCAAAACTTTATTTTGGGCATCAACTACGTACCAATTTCTCTCTATCTTATCTACCTGTGGTAATGGCGTTTTCATTGGGCTCTCCTGCCTCTAATGTAAAATTACATTTTGTTCCTAAATTTATCAGGGACAAAGTCTTCTAAATGAAAACTGATGAAATGTCAAGGGGTTTGAAGCATCAATTCTATTCCAGTCCTTTTTTTGAGTCTTCTTGTGAAGGCCAAGAATCTTCCTCTCTCCTGTGGAGGGACGAGAAATCCAGGAAATGGCCTATTTCTTATAAGATTAAGGGTAGCTTTGGTCTCGTGGTAATTGACGACATCCCATAGGTTTCCTGTAAAGCCTTTTGAGTCGACATGTTCAATAATTTGCTGAATAGAAAGGTTGACAGTAATGAGAAATGGATCCATTTCAGCCCCCTCTCCTGGATCGCACGGCTTGGTCGACGTCATGGCCCTGCACGAAAAAGGCCTAAATTGGTATACACTGCACAATCCCTCTTGGGAGAGTAGGGGGCAGATGCCCTTTGTGTGAACTCCAGTATCTTCTGGTGGATATTGTTCCTTAAGATAATAACTAGCACTTTCGTTGATGGAGATAGATGGCCTGTAACCAAATGTATCATCTAAATCAATTTCTCTTAAGGCATCTCTAACGCGGTTACCAGCTTTTTCCATTAGATAATCTACTTCCATGGTTGTGGTCACTACATTTGTCGTGCAGCAGGTACTGCAGCCTGCCGCACATGAAAAGGCATATCCTTTTAAAAAATCATCATAAAATTCATATAATGCTTCAATGAAGTTGGTCATCAGCATTCAGTCCCCATTTTTAAACCCAAATTATGCACGGCAAAAGGGGGTAAAAATGATTTTTTCTATTGAGCAAAGTTGTTGCTCGCTCATAGCGTATCGGGAAACTTTCACCTTTTGGGTGAAACAAAATCATGTATTTTTTCCCCCTTTTGCAGCCCTTAGGGATTGGCGATTTTAACCGGGGCTCTGCGTTGTCAGGGGCTTGAAGTACCCTAGTACGTCTGCTTCCGGTCCGCCTTGCATTTTAGGCAAACTCGCCAATTGCATAATTTAGGTTAAATTTTTGACTACACAAAGTACAAAGGGCAAAGTCTATTATCAATATTACCGTAGAATAGCAATAACTGTCAAAAGCATATAAGAGATTAACCAAGAAATCAGTATAAAGGCTGCAACTTTTTTTGCCCTTCGTATGCATAGTGCGCCAAATGATATTATTGAAACACCGGGAAATACAACTCCTGCCCAAAAGGGAGGAAGATATCTGAGTAGTTCTTGAATGCCTAAAAAGAACCACGGCCCTTTTACCAAATCCATTGTGATATCTTTTGGATCAAGTGGGGCAGGAACAAGGGATGAAAAAAGGATAGTGAGCGAAAAAGTGATGAAGAGTACATCGGCTCTAAGTATTGTCCTTCCCAAATGGTACCATGTGCCCAATAGCCAGAGTACAAAGGTAAAAAAGATGTGTACTACGTAGACCCTGTTGACTCCTTCATCGGCTAGGGCTAGAAGGAACCTGTCAATTGCATTTCCGATTCCTGGAATGGTCAAAAAGAGGTGCTCGGCAATGCGAGCAGCATCCTGTCCGGTTTGATCAAATCTCAAGATGTATCCAGAAAACAGGGCATATACCCCAAAAAAGAGGGTGGAGGTCAGGACCATCCAATAAAGAATTCCCTTTGAAGTTTTGCCAATTCTGTCGGTCTCTGGGATGTTTTTGTAGGCATGCCAGATGAGAAGGAGAAAAAAGCTCTGACTGGACCAAAAATGAAGGGATCTTAGAAATCGTCCAAAGGGTAGAAGAGCATCTATTGATACCGTAGAGACAAAGGGTGTAGATGGATCGTATTGAAAGGCGAGAATAAAGCCACTAAGTCCTGACACAAATAGTGCTGCTAGGCACAGTTCGCCAGATCTTTTTGTTAGGGTTTGGATCATACGTGCTTTGACCTCGGGATGATGATCTCATAGCCGCCTTCATTCCCAGTCAATTTATTGACTTCAAAGGTTTCTAGATCTCTTTTTGCAGGTCCCTTTATGTATTTTCCATCCCATTCAAACATGCTTTGATGGCATGGGCACAGGAATTTTTTATTTGACTCTGAATATTTCAAGATACATCCAAGATGCGTACAGCGCCTTGAGACCGCAATTGGCCCAGTAGGTGTTTCGAAGAGAACGAATGCATCCTGTATGAGTGAATCTCCAGGCTTTAACTTCTTGAATATTCGGATCTTAAACGGCGGTCTGTATCTTTTCTTTTCAATGAAAGCAAAGACAGGATATCCAAGTAGTGCAAATATGCCTGTTTTTAGGAGGACTCTTCTATTCATTTTCTTAATAGCCACATAATTAGAGTGAGAACAACGCTTAAAAGAATACTGGTGCCCAGGGGAAAGTAAAAGTGAAAGTTGCCCCTATGATATGCTATGTCTCCTGGTAGTCTACCAAGGAAAGGGATCTTAGCGCCAAAAGAGAAAATAAGCCCAACAACGACTAGTATGATACCCAAAAAAATGAGTACTTTTCCCATTTCAAACAATGGATTCATATGCCTCGTATTCCTCCTTAAAGCGCTTTTTCATCCTATCTATTCTTTTTTGGTATCGTTCTTTTTCACTTATAATACATCCACAATATGGTTGCATGTAGATGCCTATCCGTCTTGCCTCATCCTTTCCCTCTTTCCAGCCCTCTCTAAAATCCTCATAGAAGAATTCAATTCCAATTTCTTCAGATATCTTCTCTGAAATTTGTTTTATTGCTTGGTGATCCTGGTATACAGAGTAAAGCAGAGTAGTGGAAAAAACCTTAAAACCAAGCCTCTTTGCCTCCAGGGCAGTTACTATAAGTCTCATTGAATAGCATGCATGACACCTCTTGGGACGCTCAAGCCCAGCACTGGTCACCTCTTTTAGCCATTCTTCGAAGTCATAGCCCTTTGGGTGAAATACTACAGAGAAATTAAGGATTTCTTTAATTTCTTCAAGGGCCTGAACTCTCTGCTCATATTCCCTGAACGGATGGATGTTTGGATTGAAAAAGAAACCTGTAAATTGAATTCCTTTTTCTCTCAATACCTTAACAGGATAAATAGCACATGGACCACAACATATATGAAGTAAGATCTTGTTCGAAGTCATCTTTAGCATCCTACCAATTGTTTCCAAACTGTTGGGAGTATTTCACACAGTTCTGTTGCAGTGAATCCAAAAGGACCTTTAACCTTTTTTAGGATGTCGGCACAAAGGCCGTGCACGTATACACCGATTCGCGCTGCATCATAAGGGGTGTAACCCTGGGCTAGAAGACCACCAATAATTCCAGATAAAGCATCTCCCATGCCTCCCTGGCCCATTCCTGAATTACCCGTTGGATTGACAGAGAATCTCCCTGAAGGCTCTGCTATTATGGTCCTCGCACCCTTAAGGACGACTATTGAGTCTGTATCTTTTGAAAGGCTGGTGGCCATATGTAATCTGTTTTCCTGTACTTCACTGGTGGAACAACCCATTAGCCTTGCCATCTCTCCTGGATGCGGTGTTAGGACTCTAGGTGCTTTTTTCTCTTTCAATATAGAAAGGTCTTCTGAAAGGGTGGTGAGGGCATCTGCATCTATAACCATTGGAAGTCTACATTCAGTTATGAGCCATTTTTGAAGCTCTTTTGAGGCAAGGCTCAGTCCTATACCAGGGCCAAGTACCACTGATTTCTTTTTCTCGAGGAATTCAATGAGTTCGTCCCTGGCCTTTTCGCTGACTTCTCCAGTTTGAGCCGCATCAGAGAGCCATAAGGTCATGACTTCAGGGGGAATTATTTTTGAAATGGTATCTTGTGCACACTTTGGAGACGCAACAGTGACTAGGCCGGACCCGGCCCTGAGGGCGCCGTGAGCTGCAAGTGCTGCCGCACCTGTCTTTCCCCTGGAGCCAGCTACTATTACGGCGTGTCCAAAGGTGCCTTTGTGCCCCCATGGCGGCCTTTCTTTCATCAGTCCCTTTATAGTGTCTTTGTCTAGAAGTTCTCCTTTAATATCAGCATCTTTTATTGCTTTAACAGGGATTCCGATATCCACTATCTCAAGCTCTCCTGTGTAAAAAGCACCAGGAGAAAGGATGTGTCCGATCTTGGGAAGGGCCATGGTAATAGTCAGGTCTGCTTTTACAGCGGTACCAAGGGGGAGCCCCGTGTCTGATGAAAGACCAGAGGGGATATCTACAGAAGCAGTGGCAATTTGAGCCTCGTTTATTGCATTGATTATGGCCTTAAATCTTCCTTCAACTGGTCTTTTAAGGCCTGTTCCAAATATGGCGTCAATGATCAAGCCGAATCTATTTAGTTCTTTAGTAGCACTGGCCACATCTTCATCCAGAATATATCGTATGGTGAGATCCAGTTTTTCAATAATCTTCAGATTTACAAGGGCATCACCTTTAAATTTTTCTCTGCTCGATAGGATCCAGACCTCGAGGGGATATCCCTTTTGATGGAGTTTCCGTGCAACTACGAAACCATCCCCTCCGTTGTTGCCTGGGCCAGCGACAATGAGCGTGCCTTTTTTGAGCTCACTGGGATAGTGTCGCTGGATAGCCTCGAACACACCTGTTCCCGCGTTTTCCATGAGTATGAGGCCAGCAATTCCATAGTCCTCTATGGCTTCTCGATCAAGACGTTGCATCTGGCTTGTATTTACGGCCTTCATAGCGATCTCCTTAACAAATATTGTATTTAACCTAAATCCTGCACGGCAAAAGGGGGCAAAAATTTTTTTAAGCATTATATCAGCCAGTTGCTTGACAAAAACCATAGCTTTAAACTTCACTGTTTAAATGAGTATGGAACCCATTTGGTTTTGCCCCTTTTGCCGCCCTTCGGGATTGGCGATTTTGCCCAATCTTCTTTGTTGCTCGGGGCTCGTAGTACCAAAGTACGCCTTCGCCCCTCGCGCCTCGAATCTTGGGCAAACTCGCCAATTGCAGGATTTAGGTTTAAACTTTACTCAATGTCCGTGCATAGGTTACTACGTGGACCGAGGCTGCACCAGCCTTTCTCAAGGCAAGAGTGGCTTCTTTTGAGGTTGCCCCAGTGGTAAGGACATCATCAAATAAGAGCACACTTTTTCCCTTTATCCTTTTGGGATCTGCCCAAAAGACTCCTTTGACATTTTTGAGTCTATCTTTTCGAGAAAGTTCAGATTGTGCAGGGGTATCTTTGATCTTTTTGAGGCAAAAAGGATCAATTTTGTCCTGTTGAACTGCGTTGATCCCATAGATGAGTTCAAGACACTGGTTAAAGCCGCGTTCTCTGAGTTTTTTTTAGAAAGGGGCATCGGACAAACGATATCTGCCTCTAAGTTGAGATTCTTAAAGGAATCTTGAGCCAGATATTGAAGACCCCGTAGGGCCTGGCACTTTCCATTGAACTTAAAAGCATGGATAAGACTCTTTATGGTATCAGAATAGAGGAAAAGGCTTCTAAGGCTATCCCAAGGCGGCGGATTTTTTATGCAATTTCCGCAGATCCTGTTTGGTCCTTTCGGGGATCTAAAAGGTATTCCGCATACAAGGCACACAGGGGAGGGGCAATTGAATGAATGGCCCCTTTGCATTTACTGCAAAGGGGCTCATTACAAAAGACATCTAGATACTTACCGCAGTTTGCACACCGTGGCGGTATAATTAAGTTTAAAACTACTTTTTTTAAATACTTATTGGTCCATGGACTCCACAATTGAGCTTGCAAATTCAGAGCATTTTACCTCTGTTGCCCCTTCAATCTGACGAGCTAAGTCATAGGTCACACGCTTTTTGGCAATTGCTGCCTCCAGGGCGTTGTGTACAAGATCCCTTGCCTCGGTCCAACCAAGGTATTCGAGCATCATGGCCCCAGACAAGATTAGAGAGCCTGGATTGACCTTGTCTAGCCCTGTATATTTGGGCGCAGTCCCATGGGTGGCTTCAAATAGGGCGTATCCGTCTCCGATATTTGCCCCAGGAGCCATCCCAAGACCGCCTACCTGTGCTGCCAATGCATCACTCATGTAATCACCATTTAGATTTGGCATGGCAAGGACGTCGTATTCTCTGGGTCGTAAGAGTATCTGCTGGAACATGGCGTCTGCAATTCGGTCCTTGATAACTATCTTTCCCTCTGGGAGGTTGCCATCGAATTTTTCCCATAGATCCTGCTCTGTGATTACGGTGTCGGCAAACTCTTCCTTTGCCAGTTCATATCCCCAGTTCCTGAATGCTCCCTCTGTGTACTTCATGATATTGCCCTTGTGGACCAGGGTAACACTCTTTCTACCATTGCTGAGGGCATAATTTATGGCCTTTCTTACAAGCCTTTTTGTGCCAAATATGCTTATTGGCTTAATGCCAATACCAGAATCTTCCCTGACATTTGCCCTCATTGTATCCTTTAAAAACTCTATTACTTTTTTTGCCTCATCACTTCCCTGAGGCCATTCGATCCCGGCATATACGTCTTCAGTGTTTTCCCTGAAGATGACCATGTCCACTGCCTCAGGGTGCTTTACAGGACTGGGAACCCCTTTGAAGTACCTTACTGGCCTTACGCAGGCGTAAAGATCGAGTTCTTGGCGCAAGGTGACATTGAGACTCCTGATGCCCTCTCCAACAGGTGTTGTAAGAGGTCCTTTAATGGCAACTACATATTCCTTGATGGCATCTAGGGTCTCTTTTGGGAGCCATTCACCAGTCTTGTCCTTGGCCTTTTCTCCAGCGTAGATCTCGAGCCACTGGATCTTTCTCTTTCCGCCATATGCCTTTTCTACAGCGGCATCAATGACCATTTGGGTGGCCCTCCATATGTCAGGGCCGATACCGTCTCCTTCAATAAAGGGTATGATTGGATTGTCTGGGCAAACAATGCTTCCATCATTGTTAAGGGTAATCTTTTGTGCTTCCATGGCCTCACTCCTTATGAATTTGGATTCGGCAGAAACTAAAACAAGTCCTGGCTTTAGTCAAATTCAAATTAGCCTTTTTTGAGGCCCAAAATTATACCTGTCTAATACTTAGTTAGTGTTTTTACAGGTATTTTAATAGCCTCAAATAGAGAGAGTGAATCTCTTAACCGCTTGTTAGATAATATTTAAAATCCTCAAGGATGTCAAAAAAATATAAATTTTCAGCCTGATTCCTTTCTGGAAATCTATTCCCCTCAAAAAATCTAGTTACAGGAAAATAGTGGGAGGCGTTCGGTGGATCTTTTCGATATCGTGCACCTTGCAGTAAAAAGAAGCCACTGGGGGGTAGCTTGCGCTTGTCTTGGAGGATAAAACGGTTAAGACCAAGCATTGAATGGATGATGGCAAAAGGGACACTAAGACAAGTAGATGTGCGTAGTCAATTCTTGGTGGATTCTAGCCAACTGCTCAGTGCGGACTCGCATGCTGGGTGGTGTGGGGAGGGCGGGGAAAACCCCGCCTTTACCCGATTTATACTTTCTTTTATTTCATAATAATGCCTCTAAACCCTTTCGTTCCATGATATCTAGTAACTTACGGGCTGCTCCTGTTGGCCTCTTAAGACCTTGCTCCCACTTTTGAACTGTAGATGGACTTATGTTAAATAAACTTGCCAGTGCAGCTTGGCTTAACTTGAACCTCTTTCTAATAGAAATAATCTTTTCTGGAGGATAGTCTTTCACCTCTGGTAGACAAAGCTTCTCAATATTTTTCATTGTTATATCATCCACTAAACCACTTTTATTGAGATCCTTAACTGTATTCATTATTGATTTAGTTATCGATTCTCTCATTTTTACACCTCTATGAAATCCCCATTTTTAATGGCTATCCTTATTTGTTCGGAGGTTAACCCGAGAAGTATCTTCGAAAATTCTCTCAACGCATGAAGTTCTCTTTTGGATAAAGAAGATTTTTCATTTTTTGCAAATCCATGTATAAAAATGGCTCTATCCCCTTTTTTATAGCAAATTATCATTCTGGCACTGCCTCTTTTACCTTTGCCTATAAATCGAACTCGCTTCTTGTAAAGATTACCACCTAAGCTAGCTTCGTATTTTCCTTTTTCTATTTCATCCAAAGCGCCCTTCAATGCTTCATCAAGCAATTGTTGTTTGGATGCCCATTTTGCAAAAGTTTTTGTCATTAATCTGAACATATACTATATGTATATCACTGAGTGATATACTTGGCAACATATTTCCTTGGCCTTAGATATTGGCCTGTAATCAAATATAATTTAGCTGTCCATGAGGTCCGGCTAAATGCCCTTTTTTAGCACAATGTTGTGGCTCAGGGGCGGCAAACAGTGCGGGGCAACCAACTGCGAATTACCACCAGACCATATGCGGGACACTGGCTTGGAAAAAAACGCCACGCTGTTTGCCGTCCATTGCAGCCGATTGTTATGTTCGGCAGTTACGAAAGTGTTCTATCAGTCCCTCCTCAAAAAAGTACATAGTGTCTTTGATAGATAGCCTACAGATCACCAATTTTTTCTTTTTACAGCTCACCGTTGTTCCATATGACATATGAAGGACTAACTCTGCTTCGTGAACAAACTTCGACCGGAGTTCGTAAAGGTACTTGGCTAAATTTTCAATAGACGCCTCAGTCCCCCTGATCTCAAGACGAGACACGAGATCATGTTGCCGATCAGGAGGCAACGTTTTGAAGAATGATATGCACCGCTTGATCGAACCGAATTTTTCCTTGTATTTCCTGTAAACTTCATCAAGTTTGATCTTATCGCTTATGGGAAACTGAATGCCGTACTTCTTACTTACGATGAACTGGTAGAAATCGATGAATTTTTCTTCTGATAGAGACTCTATAAGTGAAAAAATTGCAATGTATTTGAATGTATTTGTAAAATAGTCAATTCTATTGTTTGAATCTGGAACGTCTACAAGCCAATCGCCTCTCTTAACCATAAAGAGGTAAAAGGATGCTGTCCTCAAAAAGAGACTTTTTTGGTCTGTTAAAGGCCCTGTCAATTCCCCAGGTAAGGGTACTAAAAATTCCTC
>NZ_MAGO01000014.1 GCF_001687335.1 Dissulfuribacter thermophilus
GTCCGGGTAAATGGTTACGTTACAAAGGTACTTACTGGGATTATGGGAAAAAACTGGGTACACATCCAAGATGGGACAGGTGGTAAGGAGGGTACGCCCACTGAGCTGGTCATAACCACCAATGCTCTTCCCAATCCCGGAGACGTAATAGCTATTGAGGGAACACTTTATGCAGATAAAGACTTTGGAGCCGGATACAAATATGATGTCATCATAGAAAATTCCAAGGTGGAGACATTGACTTCTAAAAAAGAAAAAAATTAGTGGTTTAGTGGTATATATTGCAAGGTTCTTTAATTTTAAAAATCTTCAATAGAGAAAAAGATCTAATAGATAAGATAGTATCTATTTTGAATTCACATCCAGTTGGTTCATGCCTTACTGTAAAAAAATATGATATAGAAACTCTTTTAATCACAGGATTCAACAATGATCATGAAATAAATAAGTTGCTCCAACTATTTTCGAAGTCATTTCCTAATGACTTACCTTTTTCCATTTCGGTTGTTGACAAGGATGTAGACATCCCTCTAAATAATTCTCTTCTCCTTGAAAACACCTTAAGGATAGTGCCTGTGGGAGAATCAAAACCACCATCTCCCATGGATAGAACAGACGGCTGTATAAAGAATATTTTTATTAAGTGTCAACAATCTTTTGGATACGGCACCCATCCCAGCACAAGAGGCGCATTACTTGCGCTAATTTGGCTCTTTAGACGCGGCAACCTTAGTGAAAAAATTGTCTTGGATTGTGGGACAGGATCAGGCATACTGTCTTTAGCAGCACTTTTTTTAGGTGCTAAAAAGGTAGTGGGAATCGACATCAGTCAAGAAGCCATAAAAGAAGCTAGAGAAAATGCAGGACTTAACAATTGTCCAAAAGAACGATTGTCTTTCTTAAAAGGATCTGCTTTGGAAACTGATTTGCAAGGTTATGACCTCATAATTGCAAACATGGTCCCAAGCGTAATGGAGATTTTTTCTAAAAGACTTGTAGAGAGCGATTTAAAGTCAGGAGCAATCGTAATAACTTCAGGTAGTAAATCGAAAGCAACTCATCACTGGCTAAGGCAGTGCCAAACTGGCGCATTAATCAACCATAACAATAAGTTTAAGCCCATAAAGTCTTTCAATATTGAGGGGTGGTTTACTACTGTGTGGGAAAAATAGGAGGATCAAAACATGAATCTTTCGCTTATCTTAATTCCAGTAGATTTTTCAGATTGCGCAGCTCATGGTGTCGCCTATGCCAAAAAACTCACAGAGAAATTTAATGCAGAGTGTATTCTAATACATGTTATTGATGAAGCTATAGCTCGTCAAATTTCCCAATACTGTAAGGAAACTCTAGATAAAACAAAAGAACGCCTTATTAATCAAGCTCATCAAGCCATGAGAGCTTTTATAGATAGAAATGATGCCAAATCAATCGTAAAGGATACAATAGTTAGTTTCGGGACTCCGTTCCAGGAAATTTCCATTAAGGCAAGAGAACTACAGGTAGACCTGATTCTTATGGGAGGTTACGGAAGCAGGGGAAAGGGGCAGCTTTCTGAGATCTTTTTTGGAAGCACTGTAGAAAAGGTTGTTCGTCTCCTACCATGCCCTGTTCTCTGTGTACCTTATGGATGGGGAGAAGAAAGTTAAAAATATCACCCCCCCGATTTTTAACGTCGGGGGGTGACTGTCTACTCAGCTATCCCTTATGAATTGTAGACTTCGCTTTATTTCATAATCCGCCTGCCAATCTTACCACCAACTCCAGGATGCTGTGGGCGCTTTGGCTGCTTTGCAAAAGAAGGGGCAGGAGTCAAGATATCTCTTGAAGACCTTTGTCCGACCTTACCAATATTTTTCATACCTATCTGACCATTTTCAAAGATTTCACCTGAAAAGGTCACGAAATCTCCAGGCTTGAGATCATTTTGGGTAGTGTCGAGTTTTACTTTAAGGGTAAGGTGTGTTCCCGGGGTCTGAATAACGGCCGTCCCATCATCCTCAATTTCATTAATAAGTGCCCTAAATCGTACGAGATTTTGACGAAGCACTAAAATCCCCACAGCAAAATATTCATTATTGATGTACTGGGCCAGGACCCTTACTGGCAAGCCTGATCTAAGTACAGACCTATCAAGCCCTTTAGATACTAAAATAGACCTAAATGCCCGAATGACAGTATTGTCATTTAGACTAATAGATAGACCATTAACGGTAATATGTGATTGGTCTTCATCTACCTCACTAATTAGTCCTCTAATGTCTAGGATAGGTCCCTGGACAATTCTTTTTACAAAATATCCATTGTCATCACTATAGCCTATTCTCACCCTAACACTGGTTAGATCCAGGTCCCCAATGGAAACTTTCTCGCCATATTGGCCAATAATTAGTGTGGAAAACGGATCTCCAGCACTTTCATCTAAAACCCTTGCCTTAATTCCCGCACAAGTGAGATTACCGTCTTCATAACTTGCGGGCCCCAGCCATAAAACATCTCGTTTGAAAGGCCTACGCATCCTGTTTAAAAGAAGCCCCCTTTTTCCAAAACTTGCCTCCATCTCAACAATTTCACCAATCTCAATAGCTGTACCATTAGCACCTTGGTCTCCTGACACCAATGTTTCAAGCATATCTTCAAGGGCGTCGTCTCCATCCATGTCATTTTCTACTGTTGAATCTACAGGCACTGTAACATTGTTACCCCCAACATCTATGGTGATATTGTCGCCTCCAACAGAAACAACCTCTCCACTAAAGGTGAGGTCATCTTCCTCAACCTGTGCTCCCACTATTTTGGGTAAGAAAAACAGCATTCCAGCTAGTAAAAAGGCCAAAAAATGGCACTTCTTAAGGTCTAGCATAATAACCTCCTTTTAATTTTTTTTAATGTTTATCGACACTACTTTAAAATAACTTTAATTTTTTCGCCTAAGACCTATTCAAAGAACAAACTTTTAATAGGACTTTTTTAAAGCAAACCCAGGGTACTTTTCATGCTTTCAACACAAAAAATGAGGGGATTTTTGCTGGGAATTGGTATTGTCAGCTGCTATAGTCTATTGATTGGCTATTAAATCCGTGAGGGCTTCCTGGATCGCAGGATATTCAAACCTAAAGCCTTCTTGAAGCAAACGCTTTGGATATACTATCTTAGATGCAGTAAGCACCACCGAAGCGTCGCCATAGAGGATTTTTAAAAAAAATATGGGGATAGGGATTATTGCAGGTCGATTTAATGCCTGTCCCAATGCCTTTGAAAATTCTTTATTTGTTACAGGATTCGGTGAAACACCATTAAAAATTCCTGTAAGACCCCTCTCTATTACAAAAGAGATTGCATTTATGAGATCGTCTATGTGAATCCAGCTCATAACCATTGAACCCGACCCTATAGGGCCTCCAAGGCCGAGCTTAAAGGGAAGCAGCATCTTTTTTAAGGCCCCACCATCTTTTCCAAGAACCATTCCAAAACGAAATATCGCCGTAGGACATTGCGCCTTTTGCGCCTCTTTTTCCCACTGGCTTGCAAGCATTCCCAGAAAGTCCTCTGAGGTGCCAACACAATCTTCGTCACATTCTTTACTGTCAGGATAAATCCCCACGGCAGAAACAGATATAAAGATGCGCGGTGCCTTCTTTTCTATTGCGGCTACAAGCTTCTTTGTTGTTCCAATACGGCTATTCCAAAGTGTTTTTTTATACTCATCTGTCCAACGCTTAATTATTGGGGCACCTGCCAAGTTTATTAGGCAGTCAATGCCCTCCAGCTTTTTTGAAATATCATCAATGCTGTCATCTCTTTTAATGACACGATGATCTTTAAAACGCCTTCTCAAATGACTCCCTATGAAACCACTGGCCCCAGTAATTGCGATCTTCATTTTCTCACTCGACTATTATCTTTTTTTATACCAGCGCCCTGTTTGGTCCTGAAGCCACTCTCCAGGACGCGCCTTATGACGTATTTGTTTAGCCCTCAATCTCTCAACCACATCAATAGAAACCCCTTGTTGTTTACTGATAAATGCATAAATGATCCGTCTGTCTCTATTCTCATCATCTACTAGCTTCTTTGCCCTTTTGTCTTGCCTTATCAATTCCAGAAAACCTCTATTGTTTTCACCAACTATTCCCTTTTGTTTTAATTCCAAGATGGCCGGGATTCTTTTAAGCATCCTAGCCTTTGCTTCTTTTATAGGATCTACGGCAAAAGCCGAATAATTCATTCCTACAAAAAACATCAAGAATATCATACAACCAACCAAGGAGTAGTAACTTTTTTTACTTTCCATTTACCTTGCCTCCCTTTGAAGTCTCCTGTGTTTCCACCTCATCGATGTCTTTAAAAACATCATTAAGGGCCCTTTCTATCCTTAGATTAACGTCTATTGTTATGTGAATTGGCTTTACCTCAATTGGTGCAACTTCTACCTGGCTCTTGGTCTCAATTTGGTGTTTTGTGCACCCCATTATTGAAGCGCCAAAGACCAAACAAACGGCAACAAAAAACAATCTCCCTCTATTCATTAGAGATTCTCCTCTCAATACCTCTCTTCAGCCTCAAAAGTTCATTTATGGGCACGTTTAAATTTACATCAAGCCGCATCTTTTGCCTTATCCCATTAGCCTTATGAGCTGGCTCAAATACGCCTTTTGAAGGATTATATCTGAAGGGTAGTTTCGACGCTGGAGTTCCATCAAGCTGTATGGAAACAACGAGATTCTCGCCCTTCATTCCCAATAAGACGTTTACCCAGTCGTAGTCAAAGTCCTTCAATGCAGCACTAGCAAACTGCAGCTGTGTAAAAAGCGGATTTGATGGTGGTAATTGACTTGTAATCAATTCTGCTTCACCAATCCTTATCTTTCCCCCCTTCCCTGGCTGGGAAAACAAAACTCCATCTTCTATGACCAAGCCTTTTTGACCAAATGAAAAGGGTACTTTACCACTTACCACCCCATCTCCCTCGACCTTGTTGATCCCGAACTGAGCCAATACGTCTGCAAGATTTACTCTATCACAAAATATAATACCATTAATTTCACCCTCCTGGCTAGGGATTACGATGCCATGGGTGTAAACGGAGCCCTTGGCCCACTTAGCCCTGATACTTTCAATCAAAACTCCAAAAGGCGGAATCACAGAATAGGTCGATTCAATGTCCTCAAACTTGAAATCTCCAAAGACTATCCTTTTAATTTTTAGGTGTTGAGAAGGCGGGATGAGAAATCGTGCTGCATCTTTAAACTCTATCTTAGTCTCTATGCCTCTTAACTCCAATTTATTCTCTTTATCACTTAACTTGCCTTGTTCAAACTCTACTTCTGCCTCTACGCCATCTTCTAAACGGCTTAGATCGGCCTTTCCCGCCAGACTAACCAATCCAGAGATGGAAATCCCAGCAAAGTCTTTATCTACGATTGACAAATCAGGAATGTTTACCATTGTAGCTGGAAGCCTTAAGGATGCATAAGAGGCGTGATCTAATTCATTGTACTTCAAATAAAAAATCAAATCTGTTCCAAGTATGGAATTGGAGACCAGTAGCGCTTTGGCTGAAATAGCCTTTTGATTCCCTTCTATATTGATCTTTAAAGGGCCGATTTTATTTGATGCCAACCCAATGCTAGGTGCATTTAGCTCACCATTTAAAAGGTAATTTTTCCCTATGTTCCGTAAAGACCCTTCTGTATAGACTTCTGAAATAGAAATACTATTGCCCCCAGCATAGATATTTAATCCTTCTATTTTGGAATTTAGATTAATCTCTTTAAAATTCAGATCGCTCTTTAGTTTTAAATTAAAACTCTCCCACACCGTAGGAGTGCTCGGTATGCCATCTAATGACAAATTTAAATGCCCATCCCCAAAGAGACCTATACGTAACTTTCCGGAAATATTTTTCCCAAAATATTCATACCTTGACAATCTTACCCTATAATGACCTGAATAAAGGATTCCGCCTTCATCTTGGGCCTTTTGAAGATCGAATGAAAAGAAATTGTCTAGGGCTATCCCTCTAGATACAGACAAAGATCTCAGTACCTCATTAGTCTCTCCTTTCAGTAGATGCCATGGAGAAATGACTATATCCAGATCGCCAATATAGATAAAAGGCAAAGATGGGCTATCAATGCGAAGGTCTGAAAACTCTAAATTTGTCAGACCAATTCTTGTGACTTTAAAATCGATGTCATAATCAGGGTAGAACTCTTTAAGATTATTTAAAATAACTCTTTTTAATAAAAAGGGGGCCGACACATATATTAGGCCCCCAATTAAAAATACAGTTATTACTATCCGTTTAAAAAAGGCTTTTTTCAAAACTTATGTTTTCTCATCCATTCTTTCTTTCAAATTCTTTCATAAACTCTACAAGTTCCTCAACTCCCTTAACTGGAAAGGCATTGTAGATAGATGCCCTTATACCACCAATGGACCTGTGGCCCTTAAGCCCTGAAAGGCCTTCTTTTTCTGCCTCTTCTACAAACTTTTTCTCCAGTTCAGGGGTTGGGAGATTGAAGGTGACGTTCATAAAGGAACGTGAATCTGGCCTGGCATGGCCTTTATAAAAGTCTGAATTATCAATAGCGTCATAAAGTATCTTTGCCTTTTCTCTATTGATCTTTTCAATGGCATCTACTCCACCCTTGGCCTTTAGCCACTTGAGGACCCTTCCCACACAGTAAATAGAAAAGCACGGAGGTGTATTGAACATCGATCCCTTTTCTGCGTGGGTCTTATACTTAAACATGGTGGAAAGATTTTCTGGAGCACGATTGACAAGGTCCTTTCTCACAATCACCACGGTAACACCTGCTGGTCCCATATTCTTCTGTGCTCCGGCAAAGATCAGACCAAAAGGCCTGATATCAAACCTCCTTGAAAGGATGTCCGAGGACATATCACTTACGAGCATCTTCCCCTTTTCTGGGAACTTGTGAAACTGAGTACCATAGATGGTATTATTGGACACGAAATAGAGATATTCTGCATCTTCATCTACATCATATTGATCATCTGTGGGGACATGATCAAAGGAAGAGTCCTCACTTGAATAGGCCACCTGTACCTTGGCAATGGTCTTTGCCTCTTTAATGGCCTTCTTTGCCCAAGTGCCTGTATTCAAATAAGCACCCTTTTTGTCAGGCATGAGGAGGTTCATGGGTACCATTGCAAATTGAGTTGATGCCCCACCCTGTAAAAACAGCACATAATAGTCATCTGGAATATCCATTAGTTCTCGAAGATCTGCCTCGGCCTCCTGGATGACTTCACTAAATTCCTTTGATCTATGTGAGATCTCAAGGATACCTATGCCTTTATCGCGAAAATTCAAGACATCTCTAGAGGCCTCTTGAAGTACCTCATAGGGCAGTGTAGCTGGACCTGGACTAAAATTGTAGATTCTTTCCGGCATTTTACTCCTCTCCTAATTATATTTTTTGCCACTTTGAATTAGCACGCAATAACGCATCTTGCCATATCTTTTATCCAACATTTTTTAAATTCGGTTCAGTCTCCAATCATAGGGAATATATCTCACTTTATACCCCGAATGGTCACTTTGGGCAAAAAGCCTGTCTTGTTCATCATAAAAATATTTAGAAATGAAAAGAAGGCGTTCCTCCATTGTCTTGCCAAAGTCAGCACCATACCATTTAAATATTTTCGATAAAATGAGGAGCCTTTCCTGTCTTACCAGTCTTGCCCCTCCGGAATTTATGAAGATCATTGCGGCGGTATCAAGTTGCATATCAAGCTCTTGAGGTGAATAAATAGAGATTGGAGGGCAAGATGACGAAGCACACACAAGGGTAAAGTGTATTCTTGGGTCGAGGTGCTCCACCATAAATGCCCTTCTTGGGTCTCCGTATGAAAACGGTCTAAAGATACTCCAGGGCGGCCTCTTATTTCTCCTTAAAATACCGTGCTCAATATCATCTAGGCAAAAGATGTAGCCGCCTATGTTGTATCTCACCTGTCTAAAAAAGTTTGAAATTTCCTTTACAGAGTCCTTTATGCCCCAAGAAATTACCCCATGAATGGTCATTACATTGTAGAGATTAATCCAAAATGGCATCTTCTCAGAATCGTCTTTTAATTTGCTGAGATCAATCCGTTTTAATGCTCCTGCAATATCCAAATAATTTTCGTATAGTGGTGAAAAGGCCATTTCTTCATAGGCCACTCTCTTAGATTCAGATTTAAAAAAGGCCCCTCTCAATATATTCATTGTATCCTTTAGACGCTTTCCTATCTCTTGAGGAGATGAAAAGACGTAGGATGAATCCCCATCGTTTAGGATCTTTCTATTCTTTTTGAGGTCACCGCTAGTTAACTTCGATCTTCTAGTAGAGTTTTCCTTCTGAGCCAATGCTCTTCTAAAAGAAGACACACTATTTACAAAGCCAATATGGGTTAAGGCCTGTGGAAAATTTCCTAGAAACATATTCCAGTCATAGTCAAATTCCTCTGAAAATAGTCCTAGGTGATTGGCCATGTTGGAGAGTTCAAAAAGGAGGGTCTGGGCCTCGCCAAGTCGTCCCTGACCAACCAGATTTTCCACTAGCCAAAAAGTACATAAGGTGAAGGGGGCCTCTCCTCGTGGCATGCCATCTTCATTCAAATATCTATAAAGGAGGAATCCACTAGAAAGTTCTTCCACCACACTTTCCACTGTGGAGAGCATTTTGGGGTCTTTGAATTGGATAAAACCTGTAAGCGGTAACAAAAGGAGGCTGGAATCCAATTTGTCACTGTCATATGTCTGTACGAATGATTGCTTTTCCTGAGACCATCCCTTTTCTAATACCTCTTTTCTGATCTCGTCTTTTTCTTTTTTCCACAGAGAGACCTCGCCTGGGAAACCATACCTCTTAGCTATATAAATCCCTTTATCAAGGGCATTCCAGCACATGACCTTTGAATATACATAGTGCCGTTCCCCTAACCTCGCCTCCCATATTCCGTTGTCTGGTAGTCTCCACGTGTTTGAAACATAATTACAAATTTCCCTCAGATATTCCCAAAAATCTAGATCTATCCGCCCCACATAGTCTGAAAGGTGAGTGGCAGCTAGCATAAGTTCCCCATAGATGTCGAGTTGTCTCTGAAGATGCGCAGCGTTTCCTATCCTAACAGGCCCTGAGCTCCTAAATCCCTCTAAGTGGTCTAATACCTGTTCCTCCATTGTCTGCTCTGTCCTGATTCCGTACATGATCTGTAGTCCTTTTGCCCCATCCCTCTTCAACAACTGTTTTATCCAGGACAGGTAATTTTCCATCTCTGTTAAATGTCCCAGTTGATATAGGGCCTGTACTGTAAAGGCGGCGTCTCTAATCCAGCAAAACCTGTAATCCCAGTTTCTGGCTCCTCTGAGCTGTTCCGGTAGGGAGGTGGTTGGTGCAGCTACAATAGCCCCAGTATCCTTTGACTGAAGGAGTTTTAGAGTGATGGCAGACCTTCGCATGAGCCTTTCAAAGGGACCAAAATCAAGGATCTGGCCTGTCTCGTTTGTCTCTATCCAATTGGTCCAAAAAGTATAAATTTTATTAAATATTCTATGTACAAGTTGGGGATTTATATGGAAATCCTTTAATTTTTCATTTCCGATGGGTAGAAAAAAACACGCCTCCTCTCCCTGAGACAAGGAAAATTCAAAGACCTCTTTTTGGGGGTCAAAGTTCAAAGCCGGATAGAAAAAGAGATGAAACTTTAGGTCCTTAAATTCGACCTTAAGGGCCGATCCACTGTCTTCATATTTGGGGCTATATTTGGCATAGGGATACCGTGGGGCAAAGATGACTCTAATTTTTGCGTTCCCACTTTTACAAAGACACCTCCTAAAGAGACCTCGTTTCAGAGGAAAAGAAGTCTGTTGGTCCGCTGTTATAACCATAAAGTCAACAATTGACAGGACAGCGTCATTGGAACGCATATTCGTCTCAATAATCGCGGTGTCCTCTAGGTATCTTTGCGAAAAATCAGTTGTTTTCTCGAGACTAATCCTGAAGGTGCCGCCATTTTCTGCATCGAGTATGTCGGCAAATATACTTGGAGAGTCAAAGTAGGGAACACAAAGCCAGCCTATCGAACCGTCCTTTCCAATGAGGCCGGCCGTAGAAAGGTCTCCAATTATTCCATAATCCTCTATTCCCAGTGGCATCGTTTGATGCTACCCACAGGCCCTTCCTTTTAGATTAAAGAAAAATTTTAGGCCCTTTTTCACTCTATCTGAAAACACCTTTTTGGAAATAAAGGCCCCTACAACACGCTTATTGATTTCCCCAAAGGTTGGATATGGATGCACTGCCTGTGCAAGGGTTGAAGTTTTTACCCTTCCTTTAAGGCCTACAACCCAATAGGAAAGGAGATCTCCAGCCCTCGACCCAAGGATCTGAATTCCCAAAGGTGTACCACTCTTATCCAGGAGTAGCTTAATCTCCCCTCTTTCAGCCCCTTCGCAAATTGCCCTGTCATTCCTATCAAAACTCTCTTCAAAGAGTTCATAATCAGTTCCAGATGCCTTGCACTGAGATTCATTCATGCCAATACAGGCAAATTCAGGGTCTGTGTAAGTACACCTTGGCATATAGGTATAATCAACCTTTCGAGGGATTCGAAATACGGCATTTGTGACGACAATCCCTCCCTCGTAACCCGCGGCATGGGTAAACTGATACTTTCCTATGACGTCTCCGGCTGCATAGATGTGTTTCTGAGTCGTTCTAAGCCTATCATCGACCTTAATGCCCTGCTTATCAAAATCCACTCCGGCCTTTTCCAAAAGAAGACCATCGATATTTGGCTTTCTTCCCAGTGCTATAAGGATGGCATCACTTTGGACTGCGATGTCATCACCGGTTTCATTTATACCAATATCAACCCTTACACCACCACCTATTGGCGTAATAGATTTGATCTTGGTCCCAAGGAAAAATTTAACCCCTTCTTCCTCTAAGATACCTTTTATCTCCTCAGAAAAATCAGGATCTTCGTTCTTGAGAATGCGTTCACTCCTTTGAATTACCGTAACCTTGGACCCTAACCTGGAAAAGGCCTGCGCCATTTCTATGGCAATGGCGCCACCTCCAAGTATAGTTAGCTCTTTAGGAAGCTTATCCATAAAAAAAATCGTTTTATTAGTATGATACGATACATCTTTGATTCCAGTTATAGGGGGAATCATAGGACCAGATCCAGTGGCTATACATATTTTTTTTCCACTGTAGATTTTGCCCTCTACTGAAATTGAATGTTCGTCAACGAACTCTGGATATCCAAATATCACCTTGGCCCCAAGAGAACAGAATCGTTCAGGGGAATCGTGTTTTTGAATGGTATTTATCACATGCCTTATCCTGTCTCTCACCTTGGCAAACTCTACTGGAGGGACCTCGACCTGGGGTAGACCAAACTCAGGTCCACGTCTCATTTGATGATACAGACGCGCAGTCCTTATAAGGGTCTTACTTGGCACACAGCCATAGTGTAGACAGTCTCCTCCAAGATTTGGCTCCTTTTCAATGAGAAGGGTCTTGGCTCCAAGTTGTGCAGCACCTGCCGTAACTGTAAGACCTGCCGCACCTCCACCTATAACAATTAGGTCAAAATCATATTTGGCCATTGTGCCTCCATTTTAAAACGAGAAAAGACAGACCTGGACTGATATCTTATCTCAGCATAGGATATATAAGAACTGGGTGTCAATTTAAAATATCGATGAAGATAGCCATTCTATCAGATATTCATGGCAATTTAGAGGCCATGGACAATTGTCTTAAAGACTTGGAATCCAATGGAGTAGACACCATCATGTCTCTTGGAGACCTAGTTGGTTATGGTCCGGAACCAGATGGTGTTGTTCGCCTTGCACAGGCCCTCAAAATAAAATGCGTCATGGGAAATCATGATTATGCTGTTAATGCAGTATGTGCAGAAAGATGGTTCAATCCCCAAGCACGAACAGTTGTTGCAATGACAAGAAAATTACTCAGCGATCAAAGCCTTGATTTTTTAAAGACTCTTCCAAATACAATAGAGACGAACCATGCCCTCCTTGTCCATGGTTTTCCCCCGAATTCTTTCAAGACTTACATATATATGGTGCCGGAAAAGGGGATTAAACGGGTGCTGGCCGCAATTGACAAGCGTATTGTATTCGTAGGCCATACCCATGAACTGTATCTATACGAACTCTTGAAGAACAATGATCTCAGTATTCGACCATTAAAAACAGATCTGTATTCAGTCGGGCTAGTATTATACAAAATGCTTTCTGGCCATCTCCCCCAAAAAGACTGCCCTCTACATAGACTAAATCCTGACTGTGACAGGTCTTGGGATACATTCTTGGAGGGGGCACTATCAGAGAATCCCGAAGACAGGTTTAATGACTCCCTTGAGATGGAACGAGCACTCTCCCAGCTCTTTTCGTCTTGGAGGGAAAAAACCCTGTCTAGGTGTCCCGTTAGGCCTACTTTTGAGTATAAAAAAGAAAAGAAAAATACCAATAAAATAGGTTACATACGCACTGATCCAATCCAGCTTGTTCCTTCACAGGCAAGACAGACTTTCAATCTGGATGAATCCTTTAGACCTATGATTTGGACTAAAAACGACTATGAAAAACTAAATAGCAAACTTGTCTTCGATAAAGAAACTGGCCTTCTTTGGGAAAGTTTGGGCTCTGCCTCTCCTATGACATGGTCTCAGGCAGTGATGCGAACACAATCACTGAATCAAAAACGTATTGGTGGAGTCAGTACTTGGCACCTTCCAACCATTGATGAACTTTTGACCATTCTAGACCCTGTTCCCCATAAGACAGGCCACTGTATTGTGAGCCTATTTGATGTGGAAAAGTCATGGCTATGGAGCTCTGATTGTGTTAACAAAAAAAAGGCATGGTGTGCAAATGTACAAAATGGCTTTATTGGCTATAAGGACAAAAACTGTTACCTTTTTGCAAGGCATGTAGCGCGACTTAATATTTAAAGCAAAAGGAGACGATGAAGTTGAGATTCAAGGCCTACCTGTTTGACATGGATGGAGTTGTTTTAAACAGTATGCCCTATCATGTAAAGGCATGGCAGGAGGCGTTTCAAGAATTTGGGCTGACAGTTTCCCCAAATCTACTCTACCTCTATGAAGGTGCAATTGAACCTGACACAGCAGTACAGCTATTTTGTAACAATGGATGCACTATAACAAAAAACGATTTTGAAAAAATATTGGCGCGACAAAAACAGATCTTTCAGGAACGCTATAGGGTCTTAGTAAGTCCGTATCCAGAAATACCAGAGATACTTTCGACCCTTTTTGGCATGGGTGCATCCACAGCCCTGGTTACCAGTTCCCATAGAGAGATTCTGAACTCTATTTTGCCAAAAGAAATTTTGGCATATTTTAACTGCGTGATTACCGGGGATTCCGTTGAAAGGAGAAAACCTTATCCCGATCCGTATCTGAAAGCCATTGAGGCACTGGGAGCAACATCTGATGAAGCTGTTGCAATTGAAAATGCCCCATCCGGCATACTGTCTGCAAAACAGGCCGGCGCCTCCTGTATAGCTATAAAGACCACCCTTGATGAACAACACTTACAAAAGGCCGATATGGTAGTAGAAGACCACAGGGAACTAAAAAGTGCTATTTGTCATACAAAATAAAAATTTTCTAAAGATCATAACAGTTTTTGTCATAGTCATGGGCACCACAGTCCTTTTTACTGAAAAAGATGCCCTCTCTTTCTTTGGATCAGTTGAACTGGGGAATGGATATGACTCCAACCCTGCCATTTTACCCAAAGGCAAGGGTTCCGGATTCTCTAGTCTCCTAGTGGACCTAAACCAAGGTTTTGGTATTGGAGAGGCCACGCTTTTAACTTTTAATGTCCGAGGCAACTGGAAAAGATATTTTAAAGGAGAATCTGATTCCCTCACCGAGGCAGAGGCGAACCTGAGCTTCATCAATCAGAGGGGTACGTTCAAGCCATCAGTGTTTCTAAGAGGTACGCGGATCAGAAGCGGCGTTATCCCAGAAGACGATCGCGACGTTGCCACAGTTGGATTGGCAATGGAATATTATCCCTATGAGGACATTGGCATCCAATTTACCTTCTCAGTGGGCTGGCTTGATTATAGGAGAGCGAGTGAGAGTGTGTCTGGAAGATCTTTGAGTGGGACTCTACCTAATGGCTCTGGCCACATGAGCCCACTCGGGGGTATGAGAGACCCTAAAGAGATCGATATCTTCAGAGCAGCCTTTGAATCAATAGCAGAAAAGAAATTTGCCCAAAGATTCATTGGATCAGGTATGGGAATGGGCCCCCTCCTACAGGGGAATTTAAATGCTAATAAAGACCCCAATAGGGACGATAGAGTCGAACAACTTTACCTATCCATTCAAAAGGATCTTTTGAGCAACACCTCGGTCTCTATTTTCTTCAATCGTCAAAGGCTATTTTCATCTATCAAGTTTGAGAGCTTTACCCGGTACGGAAGCGGTATCACCATGACTGTCTCCATGCCCAAAAATTTCGATGTCTTTACCCAACTGAGCTGGTACAGAGCGAGTTTCAGAGAAAAAAGATCCCGAAATAGGGTAGATTACTCAAAATTCTTTTCTATAGGTCTCATAAAATCTTACAAAAAATTTGGACTTTCCCTCAAGTATGACTACTCAAAAAATGACTCGTCTTTCGTAGATGAGTATTTTGAAAGAAACCTGATCAGCTTTAGTATTGGCTACTATTTTTAACTCATTAATCCCAAATTATGGGATCACCAATTGCATAATTGACCATGAAAATACCCGTTGGGATAATTCGACTAGTATAACAGGTAGAAGGCAGAAGGTAGAAGGAAGAAGCAAGCCCTGCCTGTACAAAAGCCAGAGGCTGAAGGGCGAAGCTGTCATAAAAAGTTTAAAGGGCAAAGTTCTCTTCCTTCGACTCAACACTGAACACTCAAAACTTCTAAAGTCCTTTTCCTTCAACTCAAAACTCAACACTCAAAACTCAACACTTTTAAAACTGCTCAACACTCAAAACTCAACACTTTTATACGGGGGTGACGAATTCGTTCGTCATGAAAGTTTGGGTTAATAGTTACTTTTTCCCCTGTTTCTTTATTCCCAAACGCTCTATCTTATATCTCAACACCCTCTCGCTGATTCCAAGTTGTTCAGCAGCCCTTGTCTGGACCCAGTTTGCCTCTTGAAGGGCATTGAGAATCATCTCCTTTTCCATTGCTTCAAGCCTTTCCTTCAAGGGCCCGTGAGCGGTCTTCTCCCCTATTCTGACCTCTTGGGGTAGGTCTGAGGGTCTTATTACATTACTCCTCGCTAGGGTGATGGTACGCTGCACTATGTGCTCCAGTTCTCGTACATTTCCTGGAAAACTATATTTCATTAGCACATCCACCGCCTCTTTTGAAAACCTTACATCCCTCAAGGCATACTTCGATTTAAAAAATTCTATCAGCTTTGGGATGTCTTCCTTTCGGGACCTAAGTGGCGGGAGGGTGATTTCAAATACATTTAACCTAAAATATAGGTCCTCTCTAAAGCGTTCTTCTTCTACCATCTTTCTCAGGTCTCTATTGGTCGCAGCAATCACTCGGACATCCACATCAATTTCCTCGCTAGAGCCCACCCTTGATATTCGTTTTTCCTGAAGGGCTCTTAGTAGTTTGGGTTGAAGATTGAGCGGCAACTCTCCAATCTCATCCAGGAATATGGAACCACCATTGGCGCTCTCAAAAAGGCCTGTTCTCCTTGAAACAGCGCCAGTAAATGCCCCCTTCTCATGGCCAAAAAGTTCACTTTCAAAAAGATTTTCAGGGATTGTCGCACAATTTACTTCGACAAAAGGCCCATGCTTTCGCTCGCTCAAGAGATGAATAAGGCGGGCAATGAGCTCTTTTCCTGTTCCCGTCTCCCCTCTGATCAAGACTGTCCATGGTGTAGGGCTCACTCGTCTCACCATAGAAAGGACATTTTTCATTGCGCGACTTTCAGCAATTATCTCAATTGGAAGGGGTGATTCATCGTCGCAAATCCCCTTCTCTACCTCTTCAATGTCCTTTTCAACCTGGAGTTCCTGTTCAATCTCCTCAATCTTTTTAGCCAAAAATTCAAGATCCACTGGCTTTTCGAGAAAATCGTCTGCACCTATCTTCATGACATTCACTGCAGTAGAGACTGAACCAAAAGCAGTAATCATAATGCACCTTACGAGCGGATTGATCTCCTTAAGCATTTTTAATGTTTCTTCTCCGCTCATTCCCGGCATCTTTTGATCCATCAACACCAAATCTATGGGTTCCTCCCGAAATATTGCAACAGCATGTTCTCCATCTTCGGCCTCGAACACCACATGACCTGCCTTTTCGAGGAAACCTTTTAGGAGCTCTCGTTGGACGGCTTCATCGTCTACGATCAAAATTTTCAACTTTGTATACCTCCAACCTTGGGAATTGTGATTTCTACTTCAAATGCCCCATCTTTCAACTGTACATCCATTTGTCCACCATGAGCACTGACAATGCGTTTGGAATAAGGTAGTCCTATACCAGTACCCTTAATCTTTGTAGTAAAGTATGGTTCAAGTAGTCGTTCCACCTGATTTTCTTTGGGCATTATTCCACCATTTCTCATACGGATGATTACGCGTTGTGGCATATCTTCAACTATTATATCTAAATAGCCGCCATTTGATTGGGCCTCAATAGCATTTTTAACGAGGTTTAAGAAGACCTGGCGCATAAGTTCAGGATCAATCGAAATTTTTACAGGTCGTCTATTGTAGGTAAATTTCACCTCAATTCCCCTTTGCTCAGGCCCTAAGACATAGATCACTTCCTCCAGTAGTTTGTCCAGTATGACATCTTTTACTTTGGGAGAAATGGGTCTGGAAAACTCGAGCAGGTTTGAAATTATGCTATTTGCTTGTCTAATAGAAGTAAGGCTCAATTTTAAAAGCCTTTTTTCAGACTCATCCAGAGAATCGGACTCAAGTAAAAGTCGTTGAAGCCCCATGTGAACTGCATTCAAGGGATTTCTAACTTCATGGGCAATGGTGGCAGCGGCACGTCCTATCATGGCATCTTCTCTTTGCCTGCTCATGGCCTTTTCAATCAAGACTGCTCGCCTCATCTCCTGCCTTTGCTTTTTATAAAGCCAATAAGACAAGATGGCCCCTCCTAGCAATATAAAAAGACTAATCAGAAAGAAATTTCTCCAGAGTCTATTCATTGAATCCCTGTAACGTGATGCGTCTAAAATCACCTTTAGGACCTTATTCTCAACCGGTATACTCATTGTCACATAAGGGGAATTGGTCTTTCCTTGTATCTCGATCTCTGGAGACTGTAAGCCCGTTCCATTGACTGAGGCTCCTACTCTATCGATCTCAATGGAAATAACCCCTTTTACATCTCGTAGGGCCTTCATGACAGATGAAAGCCCGATTTGTGCCTGCAATCTTTCAAAGTCAGTAGAGGGAAGCGCGCAGACAATACAGCCCTCAGAGTATCTGCCTTTTTTAGACAGGATCAATAGATGGGCATCATGGTCCCTACTAAAACTCTCCTTTGAATTACATGTATATGGAAATTTTTCCAACCATTCCCTTACGCTTGTGACTATCTTTCCATTGGGCCTTATTATGGCTATTCCATAAAGCCCAGTCCTACGGGCAAACAACTCCAATTCCTGTGGTGAAAACGGCTCAAAAGAATCCAGGTAGTCAATAAAGGATGCAATATTTCTGAGATGTGTTTTTACAATTTGATCTGTAATCTTTTGTGACTCTACTGCATTTCTTACGTGTAATTTAAATACATTAGACAGTATTTGTGCGTGGGCCATCTGGTCTTGTAAAAATGCCCTTCTCGTTTGTTCTACTTGTAAAAAAAATAAGACCAATACCATGATAAACAGACATGAAAAGACAATGATATTGGCCTTCCAAAGTGGAATGGATCTATCCGTTAAAAAATTATCGATGTCCACTGTGACCGTGCCATCCTCCTCCAAAGCTTCTGCCTCTCATTGCACGCTGAAGTCTAGACCTCACCCCCGTAGGATCACATCTACATCTTGCTCCGGCAATCATGATCTCCCTAGCCATAAATGTCCCTGCACTGACAAAACTCTTTTCTGCTACGACCCTGATTGGCGTTCCTACCCTTATCCTCCTGAGCCTGGCTGGATCATCTACAAACACCTTGTAGATGTCTCCATTGAGCTCACTTTTTATCTCCATGTATTTGTCGCTAAAATTTAAGGATACGACCTTCCCCTTTAAAAGTGTCTCAATGCCAGATTTAGCAAAATCCTGGGCATTAGAACACTGTAGTCCAAATACATGGAACAAAGTGATAATTGCTATGATTAAGGCATATCTTTTTTGCATTTCAAGATCATACCCATAGGGGGCAAAAGCCCCCTTCTGCTGTAAACATTTTATTAATTTGTCCCCTGACTCTGAGGCGCCATTGTCCCCATTTTTGGACAAGAGCCTCTCATTTTACAACCAAAGCCATTGGCTCCACCATGTCTTTTCATTCCACCACGCCACAGTGGAAAGCCAGTCTTAGAGTCCCTGAGTTCAATTGAATTTTCTCCAATGGTGATCTTAGTAGCAATCATTCTTTTAGTGCCATCAGAAAGAGTAATTTCTCGACCTTCCACTGACACATTTTCACCAACTGTTGGATAGGCTATGGACTTAGAATACCAGTACCATGCTGGACCAATACCGTAAACAGTGACTACATCTGTACCTGTGTCCACACTCATTCCTTTTCCGTATGGGCCAATAGCAGTTACTACACCCTGTATTGTGAAAGGATTGCCCTGTAGCACAACTGAGGTCTGATTACCGCTCAAACAATTAGCAGCGCCTGGCCCAAAGGAAATTGCATGCGTTGCACCCATAATCACAAACAAAAGTGTTATAATTATAGCCTTTCTCATTTCTGGTCCTCCTTAATTTAGAATTATTTTTCGTTAACTAATCTCTCTTAAAGTGGATTTAATTTTGGACCTTACCTCATGATAACTACCTCCTTTCATTTCATTTTATTTTATTAAAATGAAATTCAAGGCCTATGCCAAAAAGAAGGCAAAAAAAATGTTATGTAAATACAAAGAGTTACAACAGGAATTGAACGATGAGCGAAAATTTAGAATCGACAAAGGGAAATCTCTTTCGACAATTTTGTCGAAAGGGCGAGGTCTAGAGAGATTCTTTTCACTTTAGATATGTTATCCCTTCAAAGATGGCAATACTCTATTCTTCCATTAAACTAACACTAAAGTCTTTTTCATATTGACTCGATAAAAGATTTAAAAGGTAAAACATGAAGCCTAAAGAGATAGCTGATTACATCAAAGAACACAAGAGTCTACCGCCTGGGATAAATAATCTTGAGGGACTGAACCTTGAAGGCATTGATTTAAGCGGAGCCGACCTCAGTCGTGCCAATCTCTCAAAAGCCGATCTTAGGGACGCTAACCTAAGGGACACCATTTTTTTTAAGGCTGATCTCAGTGAAGCCCTATTTAATGGAGCTGACATTTCAGGGGCAGATTTTACAGGTGCAGACCTATCCCAGGCCCATTTTAATAGTGTAAAGGCCCATGCAGTTGGTTTTGGTGCGGCCAAGCTGAATGGAGCGACTTTCTTTGAAGCGGATCTCCAGTCAAGCAGCTTTACCAAAGCTGAATTGGTGGGAGTAGATTTTAGATGTGCAGATATGTCGGCATGTCGTTTAAGAGAGGCTGATTTAAGAAAGGCCGATTTTACATCATCAGTACTCAACTACGCAGACCTCAGTATGGCCAATGTTGCAGGCGCCAGATTCGACAACGCAGATATCAGACACTCCAAGGTCATAGCCATTACCGGTTATGAGAAGGCTAGCTGGATCGGTACGGATATCAGAGACATAAATTTTGCTGGAGGCTATCAATTAAGGCGCTTTATAGTAGATCAAAATTATCTTAAGGAGTTTAGAGAAAAAAATCTCATGTGCCATATAATTTACTGGATATGGTACATTACTTCGGATTGCGGACGGAGCATGACCCGTTGGATGCTGTGGGTAACTGCCCTTACTCTGTTCTTTGCATGGCTTTATACTGTAGTTGGTGTAGATTATGGGGATTATCCTACGCCAATCTCACCTCTGTATTTCAGTGTTGTGACCCTCACCACACTTGGCTATGGAGACGTTGTTCCAAAAACCATCACAGGACAATTGGTGGCCATGATTGAAGTAATCACTGGATACTTAATGCTCGGAGGACTCCTTTCTATCTTCTCCAATAAAATGGCAAGACGAGCTGAATAGTACAGGGAAAAAAGGGGAAATTAATGTTCAGATTTTTCATAAAGAAAAGAAAAGATCCTAAAAAGGCCATCAAGGAACTTTTGAATGGTTTTGAACTGCCGAGTTTTCCTCAGGCAGTGATGAACGCCCTAAAAAAGATGAGAGACCCAGACATTCCCATGAGGGAGGTGGCAAAAGAGATAGAAAAAGACCCAGGTATGCACGTCATGGTCTTAAAGTGCGTCAACTCTGCTGCTTTCGGACTTAGTAGAAAGGTTTCTAATATTGTACATGCAGTAAATCTCCTGGGGAGATCAAGGCTTGAATCCCTAATTCTACCTTTGGCGGTAAGAGATTCTCTGCCTAAAATCACAATGTCATGCATGGATTTGAAAAAGTTTTGGTACACTTCTGGTTTTCGAGCCAGTCTTGCCAGACAACTTGCAGAAAAACTACACCCGGCTGAAAAGGACGATTCCTTTACCGCAGCACTTCTCCAAGATATTGGAATTCCAATACTCATCAAATCGAAAAGGGAAACATACTGTGATACTTTAAACCAATGGGATGAAAATGAGGGGCTTTCCCTCCCCCTGCTAGAAAAAAAGCTACTGGGTTTTGATCACCAAATTGTCGGTGGTCTCATGGCAGAAGAATGGGAATTTCCTGAAAAACTAAAGAACTCTATATTGACCCACCACGAAACTGATCCAGACCTAGAAACTCCTATCTCGGCTCATCTCGTTTCCCATATAAGATTTCTAAATGGATTAGATATAGACGAAGAAATAAAGTTTATGAAAGAGATTTGTATAGACAGACATGGTTTTAAAGAGGCATTTCTCGATAATATTGTAAAAAAGGCCATTAGTGAAGCAGAAGAAATGGCCTTACTTATGAAATAAATTTTTTATTCGCCCAACTACTAATTTAAAATAATACCCCTTAGGAACTCTCATGAAAAAATTATTAAAAATTATATCAATATCGTCAATTATAATAATCTTTACCATAATCTTATTTAGCACTTTTCTTAAATTTTACTTTAAAGATGAGAAAATAATTGCTTTACTGAAGCCCAAAATCGAAGAGGTTACCAGACGAAAGATAGTCATTGAAGGCGCAACCATCAGCCTTTTTAAAGGTATTATTCTAAAAAATATTTCATTAAAAGAAAGCGATGAAAAAACAGATTTTATCAGGGCCAAGGAATTAGTAATAAGCTATGAACTTTTTCCTTTGCTCAACAGAAAGTTAATAATTACTTCACTACATCTTGAAAAACCCTTTATACATATCGTAAGAGAAAAAAACGGTAAGTTTAATTTCAGTTCACTGTTAAGGCCTGACCAAGGCCCCAAAGATGACTCTAAAGAACCTACATCAAGAGAAATTCAACCTGCTCTCCTACCCATATCCATTACAATACAAAAATTTACTGTATCAGAAGGTCTAATCAATTTTACAGATCAAGAACAGGAATTTCCAAACATTAAAGGTATCTTTGATGCAGATACTGAAATTCACATAGACGCAAAAGGTGATATTTTCTACAAAGGCTCTATAGAGCTAAAGGCAGACGCCCATCTCAAAGATCTTATCACTACAATAAAAGGGCAAGTTGAAATCGATCCCCAAAGGCTAACTTTTCAATCAGTCGTCGGTCTTGATAAGTGGGATTTTGAAATAAAAGGTGATGTTTCCAATTATACTACGGTCCCTCATTTAGTCCTTGACCTTTCAACAGACAATCTGAATGCAGATGAACTGTTCACAAAAATAAAGGCCGCGACAAGTGGACACAAAACACACACTAAGACAGTTAAGACACCGGGGAAAGTCAACACACCAAAAGGACCTCCCCCCATCCCACCCATTGTAAAGGACCTTAAAGCAAAAGGGACTCTTTCATTCAAGACATTGATATATAAAGGCATCAAGAGTCGCGATGTCAGGATCGAATATCAGTTTGTAAATGGTCGACTCAGAGTAAAAGAGGACATAGGAGAATTTTACAGAGGTTCAATTCACTCCACTGTAGACGCTGACCTAAACGATCCCATTGTCCCATTCAAAGGACGATTAGACATTCAACAGGTTGCAATAGTAGGGCTTTTGGAACTTTATGTACCAAAGGCAAAGGATATTGTGTCTGGTGTCTTTTCTTCTGATCTCTCCTTTTCAGGAAGGGCTTTTCCATTGGATGACCCATTAAGGCATCTTATCCTTTCAGGAACCTATGAACTATTTAATGGTAAAATACAAAAAAACCCTGTAACACTAGCCCTTTCAAGCCTCTTAAAGATTGAAGAACTTAACAGCCCAACCTTTAGGGATATTCATGGTAATCTAAAGATGGAAGACGGCTGGATTATCTTTAAAAGCCATATTTCAGCCAAAGATTTTACTGCAGACATAGACAAAGGAAAGATTGGCCTCAAGGGCAAGCTCGACATCCCTGTAGACATAATTTTATCACAAAAGCTAAGTAAAAAATTTATAGAAAGGCAAAAGGCCCTGAAAATATTCTTAGACGATCAGGGAAAAGCACTACTGCCCATAACCATTAAAGGCGATTATCATCATCCTGTCCCCACACTAAATTTAAAAAATATAGAAGATAAGGCAAAAAAAGAAATTGAGAAAAAAATCGGTAAGACAATCGACAAAATATTACTAGACCTCGATTTTTCTAAATAAACCTAAATTATGCACTCCAAATGGCTGAAATATAGATATTCAAGGCCTTAGACCTATAATCGTTACGTCAATCTTCCTCTGCCTTGGTTTGTTGTCATGATTGATGACCACCACCTGCTGCCAAGTGCCGAGATTGAGTCTTGCGTTCCTCACTCCTACGACAATCGAAGGGCCCATCAAAGCAGCCTGGACGTGGCTATGACCATTTCCGTCATGCCAGCGTAGTTCGTGTCTATAGTAGGCGTCCTCTGGGGCAAGGCGCTTGATTGCATCTTTTAAATCCTCTATTACACCTTCTTCATATTCTATTGTGGTAATGGAGCCCGTTGAGCCAATCACCGTAGCATTCAAAGTTCCAAGGGCGATACCACTCTCTTTTAGGATTTTCTCTAGATCGCCAGTAATATCTACAATATCAGGTCCCCGATCTAAAGACTTTGTTATGGTGTCACAAAAGATTTCAAGCCCCATTGGAATCCTCCAGTGCCCAAGTTTTTTAAGGATATTTTAAGATTTTATCCTTAATATTCAGTTATTATAGAGTCAAGACATAACAAAGAAATTCACCTTGAACTATTGGACGTCATCACTGCTTCCACTTTGGCTAAAGGACAGGCACAGGATTTAAAATTAAGATATTTGTTGAAAATCTACCAATAGCCTAGTAAAAAATCTATGTTCTCAAAGGTTAAACCGTCTTTAAAGTGGGATAGAGTCCCTAGCTGTAAGCACTCGCAGGGTACCCCAAATTCGAGGCGGAGATATTCCATGTACACAGACACTCGACAACCAAGGAGAACGGGTGCACTGTTAGCACTAAAAAAAATCTATGACTAAAGTATCTGACATGATAAAGCCCAAAGGATCGAGTAAAAAGCAACTTTTTTTGGCTGGGGCCATGTGGTCTCTGGTTGGAATTATGTTATTTTTTAGGGGCATAAGATGGTTAATTTTAAACCAATATGAAAATTGGTTGATAATTATTTGTATTTTGGGTGCCACAGTTATCGGCCTCATAAAAGGGAAAATAATCCTGGACAAAGCAGCAAATAAGGCAACGATACGCATACAAAAAAGAGGTGACGATAAGTGCTTGTTCGGTTTTTTCTCTTGGAAAAACTGGCTCTTAATAGCCCTAATGATAACCTTGGGAAGGTTACTTCGTGCAAGTCCGGCACCGGTTTATGTTGTCAGTACAATTTACATGGCAATTGGAACTGCCCTCACCTATTCCAGTAGAATTTTCTTTACTTCCATTTACCCTTGACCTCATTTTCAGTCAAAACATACTTTGTGCCCTTGGGACATTTGTTGTCTACCGCAGTCCCATTTACAGTTAGGGGTGAAGATGAGCTCCCTGATCCTCCTATAACCACTGAGGCAACGTGGTCTGGATACTTAATTCCCAATGAAGTAGCATCACCACTGGGTGCGGTCCCAGTCTCGTTCAAATATTTTACCGCTGCAAGCATTGTCTCATGGACAGTCACCTCAACTTCAGAACAGACAGTCCTATTGACTATTGGTTGATACATCTTTAATGCCACTGCACCTAAAATTGCCAGAATAGCTATGACTATAAGGAGTTCTACCAGGGTGAATCCTCTTTGACGCCGTTTTTTGGTACCTAAATCCTGCACTTGGCGAGTTTGCCCAAATTGTTCAAAATTCATTTTTGCCTCCTTTTGCCGTACAGGATTTAGATGGTATTGTTCTCCCCATGATGTCTATCATTTTACCTTATATACAAAGTCTAACTCTACCTTTTCACCTGTAGTAGGATTAGACACCTCAATCCAAAAACCATGCATTGTGTAAGGCTCTACAGATTCAGGATCCTCCACTGAGAATAGATAACATGCCTTTGCCATATACTTTGAAGAATCATAGAGGTTGGTCGGGATATAAATATATGCCATAGAACTAGAATTACAGCCTGCATTTCCATTTGGCAAACAAATTTTTTCGCCCTTTACGCCACACCTGAGGTCTCTCGTTGGACTCATTATGGTCCCAGCTATATAGTGGACTATACCTTTCGCCTCTTCTAACTCGCCTACGTATCTTGATCCTATACCAGACATTGTCACAAGATTTTTTGACATGTAGAAGATTCCAATGACAAGTGCTGCTCCAAAAAGGCCGAGGAGCAACACTGTAATCAAGGCCATACCGCGCTCTTGCCTAAACTGTGGCCATACCTTCATATCAAAGGTCCATTAACCTTATTGTCTTTTTTATCACCTTCCAGTGATAATTAGGGCATGTGGGACAGTCACTTGGAAAGGTCAATACAACGTTGTTGTCTACTGTGACGTTATTTCCATAATTATATGTCGAATCAAAATTGCCCTCCTGTACAAGTGCATAAAAACTAATGTATTTGAGCTGCTTACGGATTTCATCTGGACTAGAAGGAAGGTCTGTACCTAAAACAACAGAGTCCACTGCACCGTCAGTGTCAGTATCCAACCCAAAACGCACTTCCCAGTCCGCAACACAATTTAGTATGGGTGCCCCTAGCCCCCCTCCCACTTTTCTCAAAAGGTTCCTTGTCCCTTGGGCACATTGAGCAAGAGACTGAGACGAACTCAATACATATGCTATCCTTGTACATGTCTGTATGTTACAGCCACTTGAAACAGAGGTATCAACAGGGTACCCGATATAATGGGCATCTAGAGGGCACTTTGAATTTAAATTGCCTGAAAAGGCAAAATGCTTTCTATAATCCAGAAATACGACATTATTTGTAGGCTGTTTTCTTTCATCCACTATGATGTGGTTTAACCAGCTTTCATCTTGTTTACAATCCACAAGGATCCAACCCAGGTTTTTTTGATTGGTATTATTCAATGTTGAACGAAGGATAAGCCCTTTTTCTATATCTGGATCACATGGGTCTGAGGAATTTAATGTGGCAATCCACCGCACAGGCGAACATGTCTCTTCCTTAGCAATTCCAAAGCCCGCATGTTCTATATCAAGCCTAAGCAACTCAAGTCCAACAATCTTGTCCATTGCTCCCTGTATGGAGCTAGATTCTGTAGTGATTCCTGTAGCGAGTCTATTATATGCATAATATGCCATGCCAATTATTGCTGACACTAGCACCATCGTAATCAAGATCTCTACAAGGGTGAACCCTTTTTGATTATTCATTAATGTCTCCAACAACAGTGGTTAGACTATAGGATTTTTGCTCACCCTTAATGGTCCAGTATACCACTACTTTGACATTCTTGAGATCGCCATCAAAAAGATCCGTAACAGTGGTGTTTACAGTATAAGGAATGGTGGTCTTTTTTATCCTGCGATATATGGTCTGGATCCCAGATGTTACAGAAGAATACCCGCTGCTCCTTGCCTGTTCCAAGACTTCCTGAGCGATATCTATTGCTGTATCCCTGCTAGCAAGTTCATAGTTAATATTGTAGGCTCGTATAAAGGCAGGAATGAGACCAAGCAGCATTATTGAAAGTATCAAAATCGCAATAAGTGCCTCAACTAAGGTAAAACCGCCAGTGGAATTATGTATTGGTAAATAGCCAGAAAACGGCTCGTCTTCTGTATTGGCCTTGGCCTTAACTAAAGAAAAGCCCCCCTGATCAGTTGCCAATATTGAGATATTATTTTGCAATGCAACTCGAGCCATTCCATTCTCCTAGTCTTACCCTGGTGGTAGACAACACCACACACGAATAGGTTGGATTGTCTGTAGTTGCCTCACTCAAATGGATATTGCCGTTAGAAAAAATCCCCCTATCAGTAATGGTAAAATTGCCACTTGCAGAAAACCGATTATTGAGGTCTATACATTTTCCCTGAACAGTTTCACACAATCTAGTACCGTTATTTGATATTACTATGTTGAGTGAGACCTTCTTTGAGAATGCCTCCATCCTCATCTGCTGTAAGAAGGCATGAATCATTTTACAATCGTTCTCAACAGAGCTTGAAGCATGAAAACGCGATAGATTTCTAACAAAAATAGTCCCAAGAATCGTTAAAATTACGAGAACCACTGCTATTTCTATTAGTGTAAGACCCTTTTGATTCGTCACTTTTCCATCCACAACATTATCTCGCCTTCTCGTCCTGGGGAACCTCCAGCAAGAGGCGTGGATGACTCTGGAGGCACCCCAGTCATCCATCCAGTAGTACGTCCCCCTTCAAGAGAGAATACACCTTCATTTATGGAAGCATCCTCGATATTTCCTCGTGACAGTTGTAAGAACAGGGTCCCCCCATGATTTTTTATGGCAAACTGTCCATTACAGCTGGAGGTCATGTTTCCACCAGTAGCGCAATTCAAGGCCCATAGCCTGGATCGACCACTAAAAGAACATAGGTCAGCAGAAGGCTGCATTGTTGTGAAAAATATAAGATTCATATTAGAACTAGTTGGATCGGTAATAGTCCGTTCCTTAAAATATGTCCCATCATTGGGCTCCAAGTCCTCAATGGTCCATGCAACATTTTGCGCTGCGTTTCGATCAAGTTCATTGCAGACATCCTGTGAATTGTGGGCATTGTTGAGACTGCAGTGGCCAGGCCCTTCCAATAGACACTCATCAATCCTTATGCCGTACAACTTCTCTGTATCATTGATATTTTGACCCTCTTCATCAGTCTTATAAAACCATCTTCCCGTACCAAAATAAATATAGTTCATGTCAAAACACTTCATATATTCCACCTTGGAAGTAATTGGCTCTCTAGCACTTTGAAATACGGTCTCAAAATCCCATTTCATGGGATCATCATCACCTGTCAATACACCAATGACATTGCCCTGCCACACAGTACCTGTATACTGACTCACTCCAAAAAAGACGGCATCTGTAGTACCATTTCCATCATAATCAATTCCGTTGGTAAAAAGTCTGCCTCCAAAAGTCCTATTGTAGGAGGCCAATTCGCTTATTTTTGTAAATCCAACATCCTTTCCATCTCCATCGAACTTATAGACAGTATCAAGGCTAAAATCCCCGTTTAACTTCAGTACAAAAATCTTCAAATCTTGTCCTGCGGCACCTCTATAATTTGTTGGACCGGACAGAAACATGATAAACTGTGTTTTTTTTCTCTTTATATAAGCAGGCCCTGAAAAAGTTAGCGCTAATTTAGGATCTGAAAATTCCCATAGGAATTTTGGATCAGCTGGGTCAGTAACATCAAGTGCAAAATAAGACGAGAGGCCAACGCACTCTGAGGAACTGGGATCTGAGCATGTATCAGATGGTGGTAGAATACAATCAGTAGATGTGCATCCACATGCCCCACCTAGTCTTAGGCCACCAATCAATATACGTTTATCAATATAACCATCATTATTGGTGTCTTCTTCAATTATGTATGGAGACAAATCAACAAAATAGAGGTGACAATAATTGGGATCAGCAAGATATCTAAGGTATGGCATGACATTCTTAGGTATAAAGGCCCATTCTTCTTTACCCAATTTAGTCACTGTGCAGTTAACACTGGAATCATCACACACACGCACTATCTGCCCTGGGCTCAGACCATCATTCCTGGCCTTGCCAACTCTAAATGCGTGTAACATGCCATCATTGGCCCCAACAAAAATCATAGAATAATCTTTATAATTAATGAGCTTAGGAGTGGAGTATATAATGTCCCCAAGCTTCCATACGCCACTCCCGGTTTCTCGCTCACGGCAATTAGCCACGTCCTCACCCCTTATGTATTTGACCAGATTGCGTCGTGCCTGAGACAAGTTGCTACCGAGGCATGAAGGATATTCGCTCAAATCTGTCCCCAAAAAATTTTGAATTCCACTCTCATTACCATCTACATTTGTTGCATTGAACTCCAACCATTCTGATGTCGAAAACGCATATTTTATTTTCCTATTGGCTGGAGACATAGATCTTAGATTATTTCCTGCTTCCCATACCTTATGAACATCGTCGAGGGAAAAATATTGTGTAGCCAATGTAGTAGCTGTACCGTTTAATGCACTGTTATAGGCATCAATCAGCAAATTCCCCGATGAATCCAATAAGAAATCTATTATATAATCTCCTGTTAAGTCTAAATAAGTTGCGTTGACAGTATCTTCTCTAATATTTTGTGCTGTTTTAGTATTCAAAAACCAAAAAGAATTCAGATATCCAGGCCAGGTAACTTTGTAAGAGGAAAATTTTTTCTCTGGATAAAATACGGCTTGGCTCATGATGCTACCCTTTTTGGCCTTGGTCGCCAAGATAGAAACCGAACTTCCTGCCGATGTCTTTTTCTGGATATCAAGCAAAAATTTCAATAATGAATTCTTTATTGTATTTGCATCCTTGGCATTTAAAAAAGTATCTGGCTTCCCATCTCCATCACTATCCCAATCTGGTGTGGACGATGGGAGTGGAGTGCATGCACTGCCCTTTCCTTGGCCACAATCGTCCATTTCACAGCTAGTTTGTGGGTAACCAGTCAATGTGTCTGGCCATGTATTAGAACTGGTGTCGAATGATCCGTACATCGCAACATTCTTTAAAGACTGTTCTCCTGTCCCCCCAAGGAACAACCCCAGTGTATAAACATCATGCACATTTATAGGAATTCCATTCATGGTACGGAGTGTCTCAGTATGAATTCTATAGGCCGGGACAACTGGATCAGCAGAATAATTTGTCCCCCCAGAATCAATTGAACAGGTCCAGCCAGGAGGATCTCCTCCATAATTCCATTGTCCATCTGAGACAAGAATTACAAAATTTTTCATACATGGTGCTGGACGACAATTGGAACGATATGCATCGCAAATATAAACGGGATCACGGTGAAGACTTGAGGGAGTGCTCAGACTAAAACCATTGGCATATCTGTGATCATTTTGTTGCTTAAAATAATCATATGCCTCCCACATTGCTATACTAGATCCTGTCCCACCGCCAGGAGGCATGGCATTAATGTATCTTTTTAAATAAGTATATGGATGATTAGGATCAGCATCATTACCATCAGGATAATCACCAATATATACCTTGTGAGATTCTATGCCGTTACTATAAAAAAGCGCTCCAAATCTAGGTCTATTTTCCAAATCCTCAAAGATCTGTGTAATGCCATTTATACGTGAGATAGGGACTTCCACTCGTGCATCATAACGATGCCACTTTCCATCAAAATATAAATACCACACACCATCATTGATCGTTTCTAAAACACAGGTTGGACCTGTGCAGGCCAAATTGGGATCACAGTTTGGATTAGTAAAGTCTCCATCTGTACAACTTACTGGTCTTCCTCCGGTTATAGCCCATCTAAATAGATCCATCCTTGTCATTAAAGCAAAGTTTAATTGATTTCCGCTACAAACACCGACAGGATACAGGATATGATAGAAAGAACCTGAGCTACTAGTGACAAAATGATGTATGTTGCATGATAGGGAATCATTTGTTTCAGTCCAAATTCCATTTATTAGTTTATACTTTTTATCTGGAACAAAATAGCCTTCATACTCCTTAGTGGCATTATAACTTGAAGTGGGATCATAAGAGGCATCTGCCCATGGATCATAATAGGCAAACCAACTCATGCTGCCACTTTTGTCAATTACAAACAGTACATTTGCCGGAATAGAAGAGGTTAAAAATGGAGGAGTAGCACAATATTCATTTAAAGATGCCGTGGCATTATTGGTTATTTTAAAAAATAATATAAAAACTAAAAGTATAAGGAGCCTGTTATTTTTCATTAGTCATATCCTTCAATGTAAAGATCCTAATTGGGGCACCTTCACTCTTGCAGTCCCCATAAACAATAAAATTGATCATTTTACCTTTTTGCAATTTATTCTCGTCTGGCACCGAATATTTGTGAAAGCCTTTACATGAAGGACCGAATATTAAAATAGTTACCTTATTTCCAGATATATCTATAACTTTTCCACTAAAAACTATATCATCTAAGGCATTAGCCTTATTGGCAACTATAAGAGTGAAAATAGATAATGCTGTAATTAACAATATCTTAAATTGGCTCATCACCACCTCTTTCCTATTTACTGCAAAAAAAATACCACGTAATTATACACCTTGAACCGGGCAATCTTGGCATTTATAAGAGCTTTTCTTGCAACATTCTTTCCCAACGGCCACCAAGAGGGCATGATATTCATTAAATAATTTAACATCATTAGGTAATTTTTTTAAAAACAAATCCTGGACTTCGTCATAGGATTCGTCTCCCCAAATTATCTCATGCCTAGTAAGGAGTCTAAAGGTGTAGGCATCAACTACAAAAATTGGCTTGTTGCCAGCATACAACAAGATACTGTCAGCAGTCTCTGGGCCAATTCCTGAAATTGACAAAAGCCACCTTCTTGCCTCAAAGAGTTCAAGGGAGAACAATTTGTCTAATGATCCACAAAAATCCTTCATAAGTGCATCTAAAAAATTTCGCAATCTCTTTGCCTTTACATTGTAGTAACCAGCTGGACGAATCAGTTCAGCAAGCTCAACCAAACCAACTTTTGAAAGCTGTTCAGGGCTGAGAAGCCCTTCTATTTTCAAGTTTTCAATGGCTCTTTCAACGTTTTTCCATGAAGTGTTCTGAGTGAGGATTGCACCCACACATACCTCAAAGGGTGTATCTCCTGGCCACCACCCCTGGGGACCAAAGTGTCTGTAGAGCCGTTCATATATGTCCATAAGCCGCTCGCCGATTTCTGCCATCATTTCCTCCCATTATGAAACCGAAAATGTTTAGGTCACACCTTTGCAAATTTAACCAAGCCCTAGACATACATACGAGCTTTGGCACTCTAAAAACCAACTTACCAGACACATCAGCCAAGAGCCAAAGCCCCTTTTGACCAAACCACCTGAGATATAAACCTGAATGAATCAACGCCTTCAGGTGAAGGATTTTTCCATAAGACTCACTACAACCCCCTCACTTCAATTTATAAGGTCCTGTAATGCTATTAAAAAAATTTTTCTGTCTGGTATTTGAAGTGCATAATTGGAGTTCATGTGTTAGTTTTTAATCATGCCTTACAGCCAGTTACTCGCAATTATATTAGCGCTTTCACTTATTGTAGGTGCACCTGATGAAGTTCCACCTGATTTATCCCCTAAAGTCTTGGCCATTATCTGGGGACTCAAGACCTTGGCATGGTATGGACTCTGCCTGATCTGGACCAAACTCAGCAAAGATAAATTGAGGCGTCTTCCAGACAAAATCCTTTGGTTTGCAATAATTCCTCTCTTCATTGATCTTTACGCCCTTAACCTTAAATGGTTTTTCCCACACCTGCCCATTATAGACTTCTCCAACACCTTTACAGAGAGTATCGGGCTTTTCTTGTATTTTCTTTACGTCATAATGGGATGGTCAGTAGGTTGGCGTGTTTCTCGTGAGATCAGAAAGCTTTTTCCTGACCAAAATAAATTTGTCTTAGAAAAATCGCGATTGGTATTACCTGTTCTTGTCCCATATCTCTTTGCAGGCATTATTGGTGACATCTTCAGGGCAACAAACCTGCCCTATTCAGAGTTCTTTTTTACTGGGATCTTTATAGTATCGATGGTTATAATACTACCTCCAGTTACCTACAGATTATGGTCGTGTGTACCACTTCCTCCATCGCCTTTGAGACAAGAAATAGAGGATTTTTTAAGAAAAAAAGGGCAAAGAGTTAAGGAGATACTCCTCTGGCCAGCAGAAGGTTTAGGGGTATGTACTGCTGCTGTGCTTGGGATAGTACCACAATTTCGCTATATTCTCCTGACTCCCTGCCTTCTTAACTACCTATCTGTACCCGAGATCAGGGCAGTGCTCTCCCATGAGATGGAACACATCAAAAGACGGCACATGCTCTGGTACATAGTGTTGCTCCTTGCCTATATATCCATTCTCTACAGGTTGATTGATCCCCTGTGGGTCTGGCTTTTGACTAAAAAGGGCGTATTGGAATTATTCCTCAAGGCCCAAGACGATTCCATCATGGTTGGCCTCTTTTCTGTCTTACCCTTTGCACTAAGCTTCTTACTCTATTTCAGGTTTATTGTTGGCTTTTTTATGAGAAATTTTGAGAGGGAGGCAGACGCATCAATCTTTGAAACAGATAACAATCCCATTCATCTAATCAATGCCCTGGAAAAAGTGGCCTACCTTGCAGGGGGCATCAGAAATCAACCAAACTGGCATCACTACAGTATTAGAGAACGGGTCGATTTCTTGGTAGCCGCCTATGAGGATAGGAAGATATTGTTAAACTTTAAAAAACGCCTTTTTAAAATTAAAACCGCCTTTGTCATTATCTCCATCCTATTACTAGCACTGCCCTCTGTCCTTCCAAAAGATGTGTGGGAAACAAAGGCTAAAGAGAATCTGGCAACTATATATATTGAACAGCTATTGAAAAGAGGGAAAAACAGCCCTGAACTTTATCTGGAACTTGGAAACTTCTTTCTAGAAAAAAAGGATTATGAAAAGGCAGAGCGCTTTTTGAAAAAGGCACTTAAACTCTCACCCAATCTCCCTGAAGCCCTAAACAATTTGGCATGGCTGTATGCCACAAGCAATGACCCGAGATTCTTCAGACCAAAGGATGCCTTGGAGTTGGCAAAAAGGGCCCTAAAACTAAAAGAAGCCCCATACATTTTAGATACTCTAGCTGAGGCCTATTTTAAAAATGGCAATATTAAGGAAGCCATTTTATTGGAAAAACAAGCAATTGGCATGAAACCAGAAAAAAAAGATTACTATGAAGGACAACTACAACGATTTAGGGACGCCCTCGTCAAATCCCAAATGAACAGCCATTAGGCTGTTTGGAATAGAGGAGTTTTTTTTCCAAAATACCCATCAACTCGGCAATTCTAAAGGGTTTTCTAACACATTCCACACCGGATTCATCCAAAAACTTTCTAGTGCGATCATCGCAGGTTATACCAGTTGTATAGACTATCTTTTTACAATAACTTGGATCCATTTCCCGCAGTTGTTGATACAGGGCAATACCATCGAGTCCAGGCATTCTGATATCCGAGACAATGAGATCAAAGACATTACTCTCTATTGATCTCAAGGCCTCATCTCCATTACGTGCCCAGCTGACATCAAACTTCTGGCCGAGGATCTCAGTCAAAAGAGCTGCTATTTCAGGTTCGTCTTCCACAAGTAAAATCCTCTTCTTTCCCAACATAGAACGAGGGGCATTTTCAGAATTTGGGCGGGTTTCTGCTAAACTCTTATGTATAAACCGTTTTTCCGCAGGTAACATAATGGAAAATCTCGTGCCCTGGTTATTACAACAGACGGAGATATCTCCTCCATGTTCCTTAATAATGCCATAACACAGACTTAGGCCAAGTCCTGTCCCCCTTCCCCTTCCCTTTGTTGAAAAAAAAGGCTCAAAAATCTTTGATATGATATTGCTAGGGATCCCTGGCCCCGTGTCTTCAATCGTTACTACTACATCATCGCCGATTTGAGTACTTCGTAAAATTATCTTCCCGTTTCCTCCAAGGGCCTCAAATGCGTTCTTGATAATATTTGAAAAGACCTGCTCCAACTGGAGTGGATCACCCTTTACAAGGGGTAAATCAGGATCAAATTCTGTTATGACTTCTACATTGCTACCTCGAAAAGAGGCAGATACAAGGTCTTTTGAAGCCTCCAATAACTCATTGATATCACAAGGACCGATCTTGGGTTTCTCTTGCCGTGAAAACAACAGAAGGCTTTCCACTATACCCTTTGCCCCAAGGGCGGCATTTAGAATAATTCCAAGCTTCTTTTCTAAATGCTCTGGTAGTCCCTCCTTGGTGAGCAGATCTACATATGCTAGGATGGGCGTAAGCTTGTTATTGAGTTCATGGGCAATCCCTGCAACCATTTCTCCCATGAGCGCCAGTTTTTCCGCCCTGACAAGTTGCTCCCACAGTTTTTTACGCTCTCCAATGTCTCTTATAAGCCCTATAAACTTATTTTTTCCTCCCTCCGAGGGCGAACTACTAAGCTTCACTTCGGCAATGAGTCGTTCTCCAGAATCGCGTTTGACAAAGGTAAATTCTTCTAAAAGTGGTCTTGAATGGGGGGATGAAAGTCCCTTTAATTTGGACTCAAAGCTTTTTTTGTGATCAGGCTCCAAATAATCAGTTATATTTGTTCCAATAAGAGATTTTTTGGGGACACCAAGGTGCCTTGCCATTGCCTCATTGGCATATAAAAGTTTTGTTCCTTCTAGAACGAAAAAACCATCGTCCAGGTATTCAACAAGTTCGGCATAGCGTTCTTTCAACTTCAACGCATTATTTCTTAAATCAATCGCCTCAAACGCCTTTTCTACAGCGTGTTTTAAGATATCAAAATCAAAGGGCTTTACTACGTAATCATAGGCACCTTTTCTTAAGGCCGTCACAACGGAGTCCAGGGTAGCATACCCTGTCATGGCAATGACCTTGGTTTCAAGGCCATTTTCTTTGCAGTAAACCATGATATCAAATCCTTCACCATCTGGAAGGACGAGGTCAGTAACTACGACGTCATACCGCACCTCTTGCATTTTGTTCAAGGCCTCTTTAACAGAAGAGACGCCTGTGACAAAAAAGCCTGAATGCTTAAAGAGCAATAACAGGCTATTTAGCATATTTTTATCGTCTTCCACTAGGAGAATCTTTTTTTCCACTTCAGCTACATCCTGTTCAATATTTTCAGTTATGTTGCGCCTCAGCTAATTGGCAACCCAATTTCAAATGTTGCTCCTCTGGGCGTGTCCTTCACATGGATTTCCCCGCCTACACTCTTGACTAGTCCATAACACACAGACAGACCTAAGCCTGAATTCATGGCCCCTTTTGTAGAAACATATGGATCAAAAATCCGGTCTTTAATTTCAACATCGATACCCGGACCGGTATCCGAGATTTCAATGATAACCCTATGATAGGGCCCCTTCCTGGCCTTGACTCTTATAATGCCTTCTCTTCCATCTAAAGCTTCTTCTGCATTTTTTATCATGTTTATTAAAAGCTGCTTAATACCATCTTCATCCAACTTTACCAAGGGTAAATTGGATTCAATCGTTACCTCTAACTTTATACCTTTTTCATCCAAGTCCGGTCTAATCAGACGCTCTATATCCATTATGGCATTCTCAACAGATCCTGGACGTTTACTAGAATTATTCAAACCTCCTGCGCCATTAGCAAAATCCCTTAGCTGATTTAATATGCTGGAAATCCTATCGATTTCTCTATCAATGGCATCAATGGCTTCAGAAGCTAATTCGCCCTTTTCATACTGAATCTTTAATATCCTCAAATAATTTTTTATCACTCCTAAAGGATTGTTTACTTCATGAACTACCTTTCTAGCAAAATCAGCCGTTGCACTAAGTCGTTCCAATTTAAGGAGCTTTTCATGGGTATCTCTCAACTCCTCTGTCTTTCTTCCAAGTTCTTCCTTTAGGCGCGCCTCATGTTGAAGTCTCTCTTTCTCAAGTAGCTTTTCAGCCGATATATCATGAACTGCGACTAAAAGCCTTTTTGCCCCGTTTATTTCTATGGGGTTAGTCAAAAGGCGGATCCATTTTTCGCAGTTATCCTTTTCATTATGCCATATAAAATCATGCTCTTTGCCTTGTTTAGAGGCACGAATAATTTCCGTCTTAGTCTCTTCATCGATTCCCAATAAATCCCAAAGGTTTTCTCTCGTTATCACCTTATTACCATTTGAAAAATTCAAAAAAGTCTTACAAATAGGATTCAAGAAAAGAATGTCTCCCTCTTCCTTACAGAGTATAAAACCAGTTTTCGTATGTTTTAAAATTGCCTCATTAATCGCCTGTTCTTTTCTGAGGAGCTTTCTCAATGAAAAACTCTTCAAGGCCTGACCAACCTGATTAGAGAGTATGCCAATAATCTCAGAATATTCCTTCAGCTTTTGGCCATCTTCTTCACCAATCAGTATAGCTCCTACAAACTCATTCCCACCTTTAATTGGAAATATTCCAAAAGACTGTCCCAAATATGACAAAACCTTACGTTCAATAATCTTGGCTGAGCTTCTTGCAAAAAAATCTTTACTGTAAATCGGTCTTCCAGTTTCAAAAACTTTGTCCCAGATTGTCCCTTGTCCCATGGGGAGAGCCAATTTAGTCGCAAAGGCATCATCCTTTGTACCTAAAGCAATCTCTCCGTATAAATGCTTTCCCCTTTTATTGAGATAAAGGATACAATTTACATCTAAAAACAATATCAAAGACTTGATAAACGTCTCGATAAGTTCTCGTTCATTAACGGCTCCAACAAGACTTTGAAGAGTTCCAACTAGAAGTGAATAGTTCCTGGCCTTGTCTTTGAGGTTTAATCTATGGTCTTGTTCCCCTGAGACTATTTCCAAAAATAGGTCGCCACCATCCTTTTCTGTGGTAAAACCCAAAATCAATGACAGTTCATTGACATCTGTTTCTATCTTTTCAGAAAGTTCTTCTATATCATTTTGGGCTAGCCCTAAGAGATCTTTTCCTAATTCCTCGAGATACTTGATATCCACACTATCTGATCTCTGCATGGAACGGCTGAGTATATCTGCCAAATAAATAATTTTGGCCAACAAGGAGGATTGAGCAATTTCAGATGGTAGCTGGTGATGAGTCCATATGGCATCACAAATAACAGGTTGTATCCTCCATTTTTTTAACAATTCAGCGCCGATTTGGGCGTGATTTTTCCCCCAAATTTCTTTTTCTTTCCCAGTTACCGACTTTCCAGAACTGGCGAGCTCAAAGAGCTGTTGGTATCTCTCTGGATAATTTTTAATCAATGCAAGTTGTCCAATATCATGAAGAAGTCCCGCAATAAATGCCTCTTCTGGCTCCCCAAAACCAACTCTCTCAGCAAGGCGTCTTGCACTGGTTGCTGTAGACAGGCTATGGTACCAAAATGCCCCTAAAGAGAAATTAGGAAGATTGGACAAATCAGAAAAAGTATCATAAATACCAATGGTTAGGGCTATGTTTTGAAGTAATTTCAACCCAAGGACTACAGAGGCCTGTTGAAGTGAACTGACACTTCGTCCTTTTGAAAAATAAGGCGAATTTGCCACCCTCAATATCTGGGCAGAAAGAGCGGGATCAGTACCAGCCAGATTGGCTAACTCTTTTAAATCACATGATTCATTGAGACTTACTTCCAAAAATTTCGTAACTGCAACTGGTAGTGATGGCAATACTAAACTGTGATCCATTTACATAGTCCTTTTTTGGATTAAAATACAAAAATAAAATACCAACTTTAGTGAGCCATTCACAGAAAACATATCGGACTTGGAGGAAAAATCTTGAACAAAATTGTAGTATCTACTGAATCAAGGACAGAATTCATTGATATCACCCAAGAGCTCGCAGACGCAGTAAAGGACAAAAATAACGGTTTACTCGTAGCTTATTGCCCGCATACCACTGCAGGACTGACAATTAATGAAGGTGCTGATCCTGCTGTCAAAAGGGATATCTTAGAAGTCATAAATAAAATCGTTCCATGGTCCTTTGATTACAAACACCTCGAAGGAAATAGCCCTGCCCATATAAAGGCCTCGCTCATGGGATCCAGTGTAACTGTCATAGTGGAAGATGGACGTCTTTGTCTCGGGACATGGCAGAGGGTATTCTTCTGTGAATTCGATGGTCCCAGAACCCGTTCTGTATGGCTAAAATTCTTGGGCGATTAATGTCTAAAATAGCCTTTTCAATCTGTTTTCAAATACTGATACTGGCCTTTTTGACTAACACCTGCGCTCTTGCAGGAGATATTGGGCTATGGGATGGTCTTATTACAAGGCTTTCACAAGAAGGCTTTGATAGAGCTCGTCTTGAAACTCTTTATTCTAGAAGCGAGGTCAAATTCGAACCCAAAACCATGCCCAAAAAATTGCTCCATAAAGAGGCCAAACTCAATTATTCCAAATTTTTAAGAGAAGAAAGGATAGATAGGGCTACAAAATTTATTGCTAGTCACAGAGAGCTTTTTGACAAAGTTGAAAAGAAATATGGTGTTCCCGCTACGATAAAGGCTGCTATCCTTTTAGTTGAAACAGATCTTGGAAATTATACTGGCAAGTACAGAATATTTAATATCCTCTCCAGTATGGCGATATCAGAAGACTTAGAAAAGATTAAACCCTGGCTGCCAAAAAGTGTTGCAAATGACAAGAACTATATGAAACTCTTCAAGAAAAAGGCGAAAAAAAAGGCAAACTGGGCCTTTAGAGAGCTTAAGGCGCTATTGATCTATGCGAAAAAAAACGACATCGATCCCGTTTCTATAAAAGGGTCTCCATTCGGTGCTTTTGGACTCTGTCAGTTCATGCCCTCTAGTGTCTTGAGGTTTGGTGTAGATTTTAACAGAGATGGCAAGGTAGACCTATTTTCCCTCGAAGACGCCCTTGCAAGCATGGCCAATTACCTTGTTAAAAACGGCTGGTCAAAGGACATTACAGAAAAAAAGGCCTTCAAGGTAATCCTCACCTATAACTACTCAAGACCATACGCAAATACAGTATTACGCGTGGCAAAAAGGATCGAGACAAGACTAAATGACACAACTGTTCACTCCAAAAACTGAGATTCAAAACCGCATAAATAGATTTCAGGAATTGATGGAGGAAAAAGGCGGTGACCTTGCCATCATAAGGCACAGTGCAGACCTATACTATTTTACAGGGACAGTACAGGATGGTCACCTCATTATACCAGTAAAAGGGGACCCATGTTTTTATGTATGGAGATCCTCAAGACGGGCAGAGGAAGAATCCCCTCTAAATAATATAAAAAGAATCAAGAACTTTACCCACTTAATTGAACTTGTAAAAAAAGATGGCTTTGCCGAGGCCCAAGAGGTTTGGACCACATTTGATGTCATACCCCACAGCTTATTCTCCTTTTATTCTAAGAAACTCTTTTCAAATGCAAATTTTTCAGACTGCACCCATTATATTCGCACGGTTAGGGCAATAAAAAGTCCCTGGGAGATCGAGCAGATACGCATGGCCTGCAGGGTTATAGACGCGGCCATGAGTGAAATACCTGCCCTTCTCACCCCTGGCATTGATGAACTGGAATTTGCAGCATGCATTGAGGCAATTCTTAGAAAAAACGGACATCAGGGTTTTTTGAGAATGAGAGTGGCACAGGGAAATGCCCTTTCCATGAGCCAAATCCTCACAGGAGCAAACGGTGCCATCTCTTCATTTACCCTTACACCTGCTGGAGGCCCCGGGGTTTCACCCTCTTTTGGAATGGGCTCTGGCCACAGGATCATAGGCCCTGGTGAACCCGTTAGCGTAGACCTGGGTGGGTGTTTTAATGGCTATTTAGGTGATGAGACAAGGATCTTTTCCATAGGGGCCCTTCCAGACACCCTGGAAAGGGGATTGGATACCATGATTGAACTCATGGAGAGACTTGAGGCCGAACTTTGTCCTGGAGTAGTCGCAGGCGTTCTTTACCAGATTTCTATTGATTTTATGAAATCAAGCCCTTTTTTTGAAAATTTTATGGGATGTGACGAAAAGGTCCAATTCATAGGTCATGGTCTGGGGATTGAAATCGATGAATATCCTTTTATTTCAAGAGATAATCAAATGATACTCAAACCTGGGATGGTATTGGCCCTAGAACCAAAACTGGTATTGCCGGGCTTGGGTTTAGTTGGCGTAGAGGATACATTTGTCGTCACTGAAGACGGATTTGAGAGGTTGACAGAGACACAGCGAAAAGTAACTTCTCAAGGGATTGGCAAAGGCCATGCCGTTTACGAAGCCCATCAGTAAACGCTTTCAGCGTTTTCAAAAAAGAATTGAATTAGGAGATTGAAAATGAAAAACGACCCCAAAAGTCAATTCATTCTGATACTTGACTTCGGCTCTCAGACCACTCAGCTGATTGCAAGGAGAGTCAGAGAGGCAAAGGTTTACTGCGAGATACACCCTTTTAATTTGCCAGTTTCAAAGATCCGTGAAATGGCCCCAAAGGGTATAATCCTCTCTGGTGGTCCTTCAAGTGTCTATGACAAAGAAGCCCCAAAGGTCGAAAAGGAGCTATTTGATCTAGGTTGTCCTATACTTGGCATCTGTTACGGGATGCAGCTCACCACCCACCTCTTTGGCGGAAGGGTCGAGAGGAGTGAAAAGAGGGAATATGGCCCAGCACAGATTGAGATAGTAAAAGACAGTCCATTGTTCAAGGGATTGAACGTTGGCTCTTCTACATACAAGGTTTGGATGAGCCATGGAGACAGGATTGAAGAACTGGCTCCAGGGTTCGTCTCCATTGCGAAGACCGAGTCAACCCCCTTTGCTGCCATCTCACACAGCGAAAGCCCCATCTATGGCGTACAGTTTCACCCAGAGGTTGTACACACTGAAATCGGCACTGATCTCATACGAAATTTTCTCTTTGAGATCTGTAATTGTGAACCCATCTGGGACATGCACTCCTTTGTGGAGATGGCCACTCGCGAGATAAGGGAAAAGGTAGGCAATGGTAGGTGCATCTGCGCCCTTTCAGGAGGAGTTGACTCCACAGTAACTGCCCTTCTCGTCTCAAGGGCCATAGGAGACAACCTCACCTCTATATTCGTTAACAATGGCTTTTTGAGAAAAAACGAGGCGGAAACAGTACTCTCGTTTCTCAAAAAATTGGGACTAAAGGTAGATTATGTTGACGCCTCGTCGAGGTTCCTTGAGAAACTTAAAGGCGTTGTTGATCCAGAGAAAAAAAGAAAGATCATCGGTGAAGAGTTTATAAAGATATTTGAGGAAGAGGCCAAAAGGATCGGCAAAGTAGAGTTCCTAGCTCAAGGGACCCTATATCCTGATGTCATAGAAAGTGTTTCGTTCAAAGGGCCTTCTGCTACCATCAAGAGTCACCACAATGTCGGTGGGCTTCCAGAGGTAATGAAGCTCGATCTCGTAGAACCCTTAAGGGAACTCTTTAAAGACGAAGTCAGAGAACTCGCCCTCGAACTCGGCATGCCAGAAGAACTAGTCTGGAGGCATCCATTCCCAGGACCTGGGCTCGCCATTAGGATACTCGGTGAGATCACAGAAGACAGACTCAGAATTTTGAGGGAGGCAGACGCTATCGTCATAGAAGAGTTAAAAAAGAGCGGATGGTACAGAAAGGTATGGCAGGGATTTGCAGTGCTTCTTCCCATTAGGACCGTCGGTGTTATGGGAGATGAGAGGACATACGATCATGTTGTTGCTCTTAGGGTCGTAGACAGCGTTGATGCCATGACAGCAGACTGGACTCGACTTCCATACGATGTCCTTGCAAGACTTTCCATGCGCATAATAAACGAGGTAGATGGCGTAAACAGAGTCTGCTATGACATAAGCTCGAAGCCACCTTCAACCATTGAATGGGAGTAACAAGAGATGTTCACTCACCTTCATCTCCACACTGAATACAGCCTGCTTGATGGCGCCATAAGGCTAAAGGACCTCTTTCCCAAGGCAAAGGAGTATGGCTTTGAGGCCCTTGCAATGACGGATCATGGTAATATGTACGGGGCCTTAAACTTTTATGAAAACGCCATTTCCCATGGGATAAAACCCATCCTTGGTTGCGAGGTATATGTGGCGCCAAAGGGGATGAAGGATAAGAGTGCCAGAAGTTCCAGAGAGGCAGCCTATCACCTGGTACTCCTCGCAAAAGACCAAACAGGTTATAAGAACCTCTTAAAACTCGTCTCACTTGCTCACCTAGAGGGTTTTCACTACAAGCCACGAATAGACCTTGAGGCCCTTAAACAATACAACGAAGGCCTAATTGCACTGACTGCATGCCTCCACGGAGAGATCCCCCATAGCCTACTTCGAGGTGGGCTCAAAGAGGCAGAAAAGACCTTTGAAAAATATGCGGCAATCTTTGGCGAGAGGCTCTATTTGGAACTTCAGGAAAATGGCATACCAGAACAGAGGATAGTTAACGAAGGCCTCATGGAGCTGGCCCAAAAGAAGGGGGCTCCTCTGGTTGCAACAAATGACTGCCACTATTTTTCCAAAGACGATGCAGATGCGCACGATGTTCTCCTGTGCATACAGACCAACAAGACTGTAAACGATGAAGACAGGATGCGCTTTACCACAAGAGACCTCTACTTCACGTCTCCGGAAGAGATGGCAGAGCGCTTCCAGTACTGCCCCGAGGCATTGAAAAATACCTTGGACATTGCAAGACAGTGCAATGTAGAACTCGAGACAGGTAAGCATCACTTTCCCAGATTCCCACTCAAAGAGGGCGAAACCTACGAAGAACGTTTTGAAAAACTCGCAAGAGACGGACTAAATGGGCGTCTAGAAGAGCTAGGTATCACAGACAAAGAAGAAAGAGACAGATACAAAGAGCGGCTTGAATTTGAAATTAAGGTTATCAAGGAAAAGGGCTTTGCATCGTACTTTTTGATTGTTGCAGACTTCATAAACTGGGCAAAATCACACGGCGTAGCAGTGGGGCCTGGAAGAGGATCAGCTGCAGGAAGCCTCGTGGCCTATGCCATGCGCATCACAGACATCGACCCAGTAAAATACGGCCTGGTATTCGAGAGGTTTCTAAACGCTGAAAGGACCAGTCTGCCTGATATTGACGTTGACTTTTGTATGAAGCACAGAGATAAGGTCCTTGAATATGTGGCCCAAAAGTATGGGGGAAGCAAGTACGTAGCCCAGATTGCCACCTTCGGAAGGATGAATGCCAGGGCAGTGATTAGAGATGTAGGTAGGGCCCTTGGATTTCCATATCAGAAGGTAGACAGAATTGCAAAGCTCATTCCAGAAGGCCTGGGCATAAATCTGTCCTCAGCATTGGAGCAGGAGCCAAGGCTAAAAAAACTTATTGAAGAAGACCCAGAGGTCTCTAAACTATTCTCTATTGCGCTTTCCCTTGAAGGCCTTCCACGACATTCGTCAACCCATGCGGCTGGAGTAGTCATATCTGACAAACCCATAGTTGAATATCTCCCTCTGACCAAAGGCCAGGAAGGGGAAACATTGACCCAGTTCGACATGAAGTGCGTGGAAAAGGTTGGGCTCATAAAGTTCGACTTCCTGGGCCTAAAGACCTTGACCGTCATTGAAAACGCACTCAAGCTCATTGAAAAAAATACTGGGGAAAAAGTAGATATCTCAAGAATCCCCCTTGATGATCCAAAAACCTATGAGCTTCTTTGCAGAGGAGACACCATAGGGGTCTTCCAGCTTGAAAGTAGCGGTATGCAAGACCTTTTAAGGCGACTAAGGCCCTCTGAATTTACAGACCTCATAGCAGTTGTGGCCCTCTACAGACCAGGCCCCATGAAGAGCGGAATGGTGGATCAATACATCAAGGGCAAACATGGTGAGATAGAGGTCCAATATCTACTCCCAGAACTCGAACCTATTCTCAAAGAGACCTACGGGGTTATTGTCTACCAGGAACAGGTAATGAAAATTGCCCAGGAGGTAGCAGGCTATAGCCTTGGTGAAGGAGACATCCTGCGGCGGGCCATGGGGAAAAAGATCCCTGAAGTCATGGAGGCCCAAAGAGAGAGATTTCTAGAGGGCGCTACCCAAAGAGGCGTAGACAGGGAAAAGGCGGAAAAACTCTTTCAGTTGATACAGGAATTCGCAGGCTACGGTTTTAATAAGAGCCACTCTGCATGTTATGCCCTCATCGCCTACCGAACAGCATGGCTCAAGACCCACTATCCAGTGGAATTTCTGGCGAGCCTACTTACAAATGAACTTGGGAATACCGATGGCGTTTTAAAGTTTATAAGCGACTGTAAGGCCCGTGGAATCGGCATCTTTCCTCCTGACATAAATAAATGTGATGTGGATTTCACTGTAGAAAATGGAGGTATAAGGTTTGGTCTCTCTGCAGTAAAGAATCTCGGGACCAATGCCATAAAGTCCATTGTTGAGGAAAGGGAAAAAAATGGTCCTTTCAAGGACTTTGAGGACTTTTTAAGGAGGATAGACCCACACAAGGTAAACAAGCGCTCCCTTGAAAGCCTTATCAAGTGCGGTGCCTTTGATTCCCTTGGCTATAGGCGCGCTCAACTCATGAATATACTGGAAAAGGCAGTAGAATTTTCACAAAAGGCCAAAAAAGAAAGGACATCCGGACAAAAGAGTCTGTTTGGCGCATTGAACAGTTCATCCAAGAACAACAAACCCAGTGTAACGCTACTTGATATTCCCGACATTGACGAATGGAGTTCCTCAGAGCTTCTTGGTTATGAAAAAGAGGCCCTTGGATTCTTTATTAGTGGCCATCCTCTAGACCCTTATCTTAAGGAGATAAAAAAACTCACGCCATACAACACGGAATCCGTAAAGGGCGTGGAAGATGGCATGACAGTTGGACTGTGCGGTATCGTAAGGTCAAAAAAGGAGACAAAGACCAAAAAGGGAGAAAGGATGGCGTTTGTGGTCTTTGAAGACCAACTGGGCTCCTTGGAAGTCCTGTGTTTTCCTGAGTGTTATCAAAACCACAAGGCCCTTATAGACCTAGACGAACCGCTATGGGTAGAGGGAAAATTCAAAAAGGCAGATGACAGAGGAGATGCCAAAATAATCGCAGAAAAGTTTCTTCCCTTAGAAGAGGCCCTGCATCAAAGGGCTACTGGCGTAATCATAGAGATTCACCATGACAAAGTCAAAGAAGACACCATGGAGAGATTGAAGGACGTCCTTGAGAGGCACCACGGCCAATATACTGCAAAGCTAGCCATCACGATTGAAGGTAAAGGCCGGGTTGTATTGCAACTTCCGGATGAATATAATACCTCAATAGACAGTAGCCTAGCTAAGGATGTAGAGACTATCCTTGGATATCAGGCTGTTAGCGTTTTATACGCGTAATTGGAGGTTACTATGAGCATTTATTTGGAAAAACCTGGCTATAAGAACACGGAAAACGTGATTAATATAGTGGTTGATGAATGCAAAAAAAGAGAAATAAAACAGGTAGTCGTTGCCTCAACCAAGGGAACCACCGGCCTCCTTGCTGCAAAGGCTCTAAAGGGATTGTCTGAAAAGACAGTGATCGTTACTCACAATTATGGTTTCAAAGAGCCTGATACCCTTGAAATGAGCCCTGAGACCAGGCAAGAAATAGAATCATTTGGGGCAAAGGTCTTTACTGGCACTATGGCCTTTAGAAACATCGGCACTGCTATCAGGGAAAAAACAGGATACTCTGAACAGGACCTGATAGCAAACACACTCAGGCTCTTTGGCCAGGGCATGAAGGTATGCGTAGAGATTGTATTGATGGCCCAGGATGCAGGGCTTATCGACTCTAGGGACTGCATTGCCATTGCAGGTACAGCCCATGGTGCAGATACCGCGGTAATTATCAAACCAGCACCATCAAACAGACTTTTCGACATAAAGGTCAGGGAAATACTCGTAAAACCAAGGGACTGGTAATAAAAAGTGTTGAGTTTTGAGTTTTAAGTGTTGAGTTGAAGGAAAAGAACTTTGGAAGTTTTGAGTTTTGAGTGTTGAGTTGAAGGAAGGGAACATAAAAAGGTTGTTTTATGGCGAAAAAAATAAATGACGGCATAAAGATTGTCTGCCAAAACAGGAAGGCCAGGCATCTATATCATATAGACGACACCATCGAGGCAGGAATGGTCCTTCTGGGCCCAGAGGTGAAGTCCCTCCGTGAAGGTAGGGCCAATCTCACTGATTCATATGTAGTTTTCAAAGGGGGAGAGGCCTGGTTACAAAATGTGCATATTACACCCTACAAGCACTCTTCTACCCACACCAGCCTCGATCCCACAAGGCCCAGGAAATTGCTCCTCCACAAACGAGAGATCAAACGTCTCTCAGGAAAGGTACAGGAACGTGGCTATACCTTAATACCGCTAAAAATTTATTTCAGGAATGGAAAGGCCAAGGTAGAACTCGCTCTCGCTAGGGGTAAGAAGCTCTATGATAAGCGAGAGGCACTGAAAAGAAGGGACCTAGATAGGGAACTGGCAAAAAAATTCAAAATAAAATAAACCCAGCTTGACACCAGGCATACTAATCATTAGTTTAGTGATACAAGATAAGCGTCCATACCGGGGGCGAATTGGATTCGACGGGGGTATGGAAGCTTAAGTGGCGTGCCGAGGCCCCGAACCTCGTAAAAATCGGGAAAAAACACAAACGCCGACTCAGAATACGAGTACGCACTGGCTGCATAAGACAGCCAGCACTCATCTTAGCGCGCCTGCCCGCTAAGATTGGGTGACGGTCAGGCAGGATAGTCATTCCGGATCGCTTGCGTCTGGAATGGCGAACATTCAGCAAGCTAGCCTCATGTTCCCCTGCCTGGGTGGGGAGCATCAGGCGAATGTCAAGACCCAGGCTACGCACGTAGAAGCTTAAGTGGAATGCCTTCGGACGCGGGTTCGATTCCCGCCGCCTCCACCAACAAAATTCCATTATTACAATAAGTTACTTATTCCAACCCTACTTAAAATGCATACCACTTACCCACGAGCGATTCTCACCAAAACCTGAAACAAAGCTAGACTATCGCTGGTGAGATATTAATACCTACAAAAGTAAAGCCAGTAATTATGCCATTGTATAACAACATGAGGGATGCTTGAAAAATGAACGAATCAATGCCGGCATCTTCTGCAACGATCTGCGGGCTCCCATCACTCTATTCTCTAAAGCTCTTTTGATACCACCAATGACCGGCTAACTTTGCGCTTCACATGGTTCCAAACTTGCTCGTCTGGATTCAAGTCAGGACTATACGGAGGCAAATAGAATATCTCTAATTTCCCTTCTAAAGACGATACTAGCTCCCTTACCTTCTTGGAATGGTGAACTCTGTGATTGTCTAACATCAAAAAGATCTTCTGATCCATACCATTGACGAGACGTTTTAAAAAATCACAAAACACCTCTGCAGTTACAGAACCTTTAACAGTCATAAATCGAAAATGGCCCCTTGGGCTTATCGCTGATATCATGTTTAATGAAAAACATGCACCTGTGGACTTAACTACCGGGGGTTTTCCACGTTCACCCCACATTGTGCCTCTATGATAGTCAGAACGCACTCCGGATTCGTCTCCAAAAAATATTACTGCACCTTCTTTCTTGGCTCTGGCTTTTATCTTAGGATACTCTGTGGTTTTCCACTCATTTACCAAAGCCTTGTCTCTCTGAGTGGCTCTATAAAGGGGCCTCTGAGGACTAAAACCGAGGGTCTTTAAAATGCGACCTACTGATACCTCGCTTAAACTCACACCAAACTTCCTGAAAATCAGTTCTTTCACCATTGCCAACGTCCAAAGTGCAAATGGAAAATTTAGTTGTCTTGGGTCCTTGTCTCTTAGTGCTCTGGCCAACCATTGCAACTGACTTGCATTAAGCTTGGGCGGTCTCCCTGGAACAGGTTTGGCCTTCAATGCATCAAAGCCACCATAATGATACTTCTCAAGCCATCTGTAGATAGTCCGATGATTCATTCCATAAAAATCAGCAACATCTTCTGGCTTTTTGCCTTCAAGAACTTGCTGAACTGCTCTCATACGAATGGCTTCAAGGGTCTTATGATCAAGTTTTCTGCCGTCAAATTCTCTCTTACATTTCATAAAATTAATATACCATAAGTGGCTTTACTTTTGTAAGGTATTAATAATTGATAAGAATATGTTGAAACATGAGATGAGGTTGTTATAAAATAGAAAAAATAAGGATGGAGTTCGGGGCCCCAGAGTTTCCGACGATTTTCCTGTAACTAGATCGTTTAAGGGAAATAGATTTCCGGAAAGGAATCAGGCTGGAAAATATATTTTTATACAGACGCGTTAAACCAAAGAATAGCGATCGCGATATCCCATTTATTAAAGAAACATCGAGTAAAATTAAGTAAAGAAGCAGAATAGCAAATTCACAATCACGAGTAAATACAAACCATGCGACTATATCTGATCAATCCATCAAACCCGCTTGTCAGCATCGTCAACCTCAAGGAGAGCTGTTGGAACCGTTACCGTGTATGGAAACCTCTCGGCCTTATGGTTCTCGCTGGCAAGACCCTACCAGAGTGGGAAATCACGATCGTGGACGAGAATCTCGGAGTTCCCAACTATCAAGCCATGCCTCGGCCGGATCTTGTGGGCATTACTGCTTTCACCTCACAGGCACCACGCGCCTATGAAGTGGCTGCGTACTTCCGGAATATGGGCATACCCGTCGTCATGGGTGGTATTCATGCAACCATGTGCCTGGATGAGGCCATGGAACGCGTGGATTCAGTTGTTACGGGGGAAGCCGATAGTATCTGGCAGCAGGTCCTGAAGGACGCCCGACATGGCAACCTGAAGCGCCGGTATGACGGGGGGCTTGCCGAGATAAGTGATATCCCACTCGCCCGCCATGATTTGCTGACTGGGAGATATGCCTTTGGGGCCATTCAGACAACACGCGGCTGTCCTTTGAACTGCAATTTCTGTAGCGTGACGGCGTTTAACGGAGTCCGCTACCGGCAACGCCCTATTCCGGATGTCTTGCGGGAATTTCAGTCTATTCGTGATAAACGTGTTCTAGTGGTGGACGACAATCTCATCGGCACACGTCCTGAACACATCAGCCGCGCAAAGGACTTGTTCCGCGCTATGGCACAGGCGAACTTGCAAAAGGAATGGGTTGCCCAGGTCACCATTAACTTCGCCGATGACGATGAACTTCTGGCGTTGGCTGCGAAGGCCGGGTGCAGAGGCGTATTTATCGGTTTTGAGTCCCCCGATCCGGAAGGGCTTGTGGAGCTCGGCAAGAGATTCAACCTTCGTAAAGGCCAGGACTTCCGCGCCTCCGTACGACGCATACAACGGCATAACATTCTGGTAGTGGGGTCTTTTATCATCGGTTTGGACGCACACAAACCGGGCATCGGTAAACGTGTGGCCGAAGCGGCCAGTCAGTATGGTGTGGACAATCTCAACGTGCTGTTCTTGACGCCCTTGCCTGGTACGCGCCTGTGGAAGCAGATGAAAACGGAGGATCGCATCGCCCTTGATTCGTTCCCAGAACACTGGAAATACTACACGCTGACCTTCCCAGTGGCCAAATATAAGCATTTTTCCCTGGACGTTATCATCGAAGAAATGCTTTCCTGCGACCGGGACTTCTACTCCATGTCGCGCATTATGCGCAGGGTGTGGGGCAACTTGTGGCAAGGCCGCCAACCGCTGATCACCTTGATTGGCAATCTATCATACAGGAGCAATTTCCGGCTGAACTGTAAGGCATACGCGGACTTCAAGCGAAACTGGGGCGATAGACATAATTGTATAAAGGAATCATGAAACGGAAAATTTGATAGTATGCTCTCCATAAATACTGCATGATATAGGAATTAAATTACGTTCTAACTTAATTTCCGATTTCAGGTGCAGAAGCATGTCCCCACTAAACACCAATAGTAAAGAAATAAAGAGTCAATTCTTTATTATTGACAAAAATAGAAACGGTCTCAGGCTTTGAATGTATGTATATACAGTTGAAACCGGACGAGTTCAAAGTTTAATCTTGAAAATTATTTTTATGGAGCTTACTTCTTTGTTACCATGTGAAAATTGCTATTGATCTATCAGGTGAAGTATTTACTCAGCATATGTTATGATATGCATATTAAATTTTATATGCATTCTTTTTTTGCGGCATTTGAAGTGCATAATTTGGGTTGAAGCCCATGATAGAGAGGTCCAGTAAGACTTGTAAGGTGTTGTCTCCTGATGAAGATATTTTTAAGGAAGTAAAGTTGACTGCTTATGCTGGGTTTCACACAAAGAAGAACATAGAGATGGTCTTCAGCCAGGGAATAGATGCCTATATAGCAGATAGGCAGTTTCGCAAACGAGATCCCAGGTTCAGGGACCGAGATCGTTTCAAACAAATAGTTCGAAAGGAGAGAAAATCCCGCTTTACCCTCAGAGGCAAGCGTACCCAGTGGCTTCTTTACTGCTTAGTGCACAATATTAGCAAAATCCACTGATTTGCATTTGGATTTAGTTGATAAAAATATGTTGAAACATGAGATGAGGTTGTAAAAAAATAAAAAATAAGGAGGGATGGAGTTCGGATGTCCAGAGTTTCCGACGATTTTCCTGTAACTAGATCGTTTAAGGGAAATAGATTTCCGGAAAGGAATCAGGCTGGAAATTATATTTTTATAAAAACTCGTTAGATGAAAAAATGAATAATAATATGAAACATGCATTGAAGACAGGTATTTCGTTCGGTTTAACCTCTGGAACAATCACTACTCTAGGGCTCATAGTAGGGTTGCATTCTGGAACCCATTCAAAAATAGTTGTGATAGGTGGGATTATTACTATAGCAATAGCTGATGCTTTTTCTGACGCCTTGGGGATACATGTATCTGAAGAATCAGAAAATATTCATACACAGAAACAAATTTGGGCATCTACAATTGTAACATTCTTATCCAAATTTATATTTGCTTTTACATTTCTCATCCCTTTAGTATTTCTACCGCTTGAAAAAGCGATCTTAGTAAGCATTGCTTGGGGATTTTCTGTTTTGACAATGCTCAGTTATATCCTGGCCAAAGCCCAACGAGAAAAACCTTGGAAAATAATTTTAGAACATCTTTTAATCGTTATGGTTGTTATAGCTATCACTCACTATATAGGTGACTGGATTGCCGGTATAGGAAAAT